>JAJZCU010000419.1 GCA_021828935.1 Planctomycetota bacterium
AGCAGCTGACTCTTAATCAGCGGGTCCCAGGTTCGAGCCCTGGCTGGTGCATTTTTTGTTGGCTCCGCGGGTGGGTGATGGGAAAAGCCTAATGTATACGTCGTCGTATTTTGCTGCGGTGCGGCAACCTCTGCCGCCGTTTTCAAAAAAGGGGGCGGCGCCGTACGCGTTATTTCTGAGGTGAACCTGCAGGGCGGACACGCGCTGGCCGCGGTTGCCGCCAGGCGTCCAATTTTTCGTCGACTTGTTTCTCCACGAAAAAGCGGGCGTCGTCGCGGCTTATTCCGTTTGCTAATAATTCGTCATAGGCCGTGTAGTTGTGGCGGATGTAAGCCCTGGTGGCCCAGCGCAGTTGCTTTTCCAAGGGCAGCTTGGTGGTGCGGCCGACGCGGCCGCTGCCAACCTCAAAGGCGTGATCGACGATCAATTCCGCATCTTGTAAGGGCATGCTGGGAAACATGGCGCCCAACGCCTCGTCCAATTCATCCAATGCTTCTTCATGCCGATCTGCCCGGGCCACGCGGGCTTTTTCGCGCTGGGCTTCCCGACGTTCCGCGGATGCGGCCACCACCTTTTGCGCTTCGGCTATTACGTTTTCCGGCGCCCAGAGGCCCCGCACCCGGTTGAATTTTCGCGTGCGCTCCATGGCGACATAGACTATTTCGCAGTGGGCTTTTATTTCACGCGTGAGGGCGGCATTGCCGCGCTGCACAAATTTATAACAAGCGGGCAGACTCACAACTTCGCCAAAGGACCAGAGGTCCGCCGGGTCATCGCCCCAGACCTTTTTTTCAACGGATGGCATCTGAGAATTCCCTGGTTTTAAATCAATGGATGATTTCGCAAATCCGCGGGTCCGTGCGGCGAACGCCCGCGCCGGAAAGTGTTTTATGAAAGCCTAATCGGCGACCGCGTGGGCCTTGTCGCGTTCGATCAATGCGTAGGCGTTGTGATTGTGGATGGATTCAAAATTTTCGCTTTCAATGCTGTACCAGGTAATGCGCGGGTCGGCTTCCAGGGCCACGGCGAGGTCGCGGATAATATCTTCCACAAATTTTGGATTGTCAAAGGCCTGCTCGGTGACAAACTTTTCGTCCGGGCGTTTCAGCACAGCGTACACGGGGGCGCTGGCGGCGCTTTCCATTATTTTCACAAGGTCTTCAATCCACAGCGTGCCGGTGAAACGCACGCGGGCGGAAATTTCGCACCGCTGATTATGGGCGCCGTAGACGGAAATTTCCTTGCTGCAGGGGCACAGCGACGTGGCGGGGGCTTTCACGCCCAGAATGAAATCATCGGCGCCGTTGCTGGCTCCTTCAAACGAGCAACTGTAGTCCATCAAGCCGCGGGCGCCGGTAACCGGCGCGGCTTTTTCGATAAAATAGGGAAAGTGCATTTCAATGTGGGCGCTGTCGGCGGCCAGGCGGGTCTTCATTTCATGCAGAATGGGAATGATCAGCGACGGGGTGATGCTGCGGTGGTGCTGGTTTAAAATTTCCAAAAAGCGGCTCATGTGCGTGCCCTTTTTGTGCTTGGGCAGCGATACGTAAAGATTGATATTGGCGACGGTGGATTGTTCTCCGCCGCCGCATTGCCGCAGCATGATGGGGTACCGCACGTCTTTTACGCCCACTTTGTCGATGGCAATATTCCGTTTGTCGGCGGCGGCCTGCACGTCGGGCATGGGCGCATGTTTGGCGGAACCAACCGGCGCCGAATTAAGGGCTGAAACCACGAATACTCCCTTGCTAAATAATAAAGACGCCTGCAACCGCGGCCAGTGCCCGTGCGGCAAAGCATGTCTTAAAAAAAGGCGGCAGCGCGCCGCATGAAGATCGAAAAATCGTAGGTGCGGAACGGCGGTAAAGCAAATTGACGCCAATCGGCGGCGCGGTTGATGCCGTGGCTGGCTGCATGTAAGGCTCGCGAAAGCGTTTCTGCCGGCTGGCGGGGGCGGGCGGACGCCAAGGTGATCGGGCGACGCAAAACATTGGCAGTTTACTTCTTGTACACGTTCGCCGGGTCCACTTCCCGCGGCAGCACGGTTTTAAGTTCCCATTTGGCCGCCGCACCGGGCACAATTTGCCGGTAGAAGCAGGTGTGAAACCCGTTGTGGCAGGCGGCGCCCTGCTGGCGTACATGCATCACGATGGCGTCCTGGTCGCAATCCACATAGATCGCCTGCACGTTCTGCGTGTGGCCGCTCTCTTCCCCCTTTATCCAAAACTTCTGCCGAGAGCGGCTCCAATAGGTGGCGCGGCCGGTTTCCAAGGTTTTGTCCAACGCTGCCTGATTCATAAACGCCACCATCAACACTTTGTGCGTATCGGCGTCCACGGCAATGGCGGTGGCCAGACCGTTGGCATCCCACTTTATGTCCAGGGTGCTTCCCAATTCCCGTTGAATGTCCGCCGCCATGGTTGCTCCTTTGTCTGTGATCACATCGGTGTTCGACGCCGGTGAAAGTCTACAAACAAAATGCGGGTGCGGCTACGGGCGCGGGCAACCTGGGGCACCGGACTACTCGCGAAGGCATTGCCTTGGTCTTCATTCAAAGCGCGGCCGGGCGAGGCGCATGCTGGTTGCCGCCTTTCATTTTTGTTGAAAGTAGCCGGCGCACGCTGGTCAGGGCTTGCGGCGCGGCGATCATGTGGCCCCGGGGGAAGCGAGAACGGACGGGGGCATGCCAACGTGCCATTTCCGATACGCCCACGCTATACTACCAAGCGAGTGCATTATGTCAGCAATTAGTACAAAACGCATGACGGCCCGGGAGTTTTTGCAACTGCCGGAAGATCCGCCGGAGGTGCGTCGTGAATTGGTGGAAGGAGAAATTATTGTGAGCCCCAGTCCGAATGCACC
>JAJZCU010000420.1 GCA_021828935.1 Planctomycetota bacterium
CAGGTGATGGGGAAACGGGTCGCCCTGCTTTAAATTGCGGCGCATCCTGATCGTCGCGATGATGCTATGCGCGCCGGTGGCAATGAATCAACCCCACTTATTGGCGTGCTGAGCTATTCTAAAACGCCCTCTAATTATGTGACCCATCGTGGACGCGCCAGAGGGTCGCCAAAAAGAAGGTCGGCGCACCGGGCCAACAGATTTTGCCGCGCGATTTTGTATTTTTTGCGATCAAAGCGTACGGACCGCAGGATGATGAACTGCAGGTACAGCAGGCCAATCAACTGTTCAAAGAGAAAATAACGAATGGCGCGGTCGCTAATTTCCTCAACCGCCGCCTTGGCCTGCGGAAACTGCAGCTCTTCGGGCGCCGCAGTGGGTTCACCGTTTTTTAGCTGCTTCATGAGCCAAAATATATCCAATTTTGGAAGCAGTTGGATGTGGGCCTCCAAAACCGTTCTGGCCTGCTCGAAAACTGGATCAGAACGTTGGGTTTCCGGAACGCTTGCAATGAACCGACAATAGATGGCCTGAAGGTCGCGTCGCAACCGCCGTTTACGAAAAAACGACCATAGCGTGAAGACGCACGCATCGGCGCTTACAATGCAAAGTATCCATGTCCACATACGCTGCTACCCTTGGCGTCCGCGAACCTTACGCCAGATCCTTTCGGCTAAATTATACAATGCGAATGCCGATAAGCAAAGAATCGCAAAGACGATCAGCCAGATGATCACCCAATGCCAGGGCCGCTTTGAGCGAATAACGTGCAAAATAAACGTAGTCAGCGGAATCGCCAGATACGCGAGCTTGCATGTGCGCCGCAGCAATTGGTATCCGGGGGACCGTTCCAATGACGCAGCCCGAGGGCCAGCCAGCCTCTTATGTTTCGGCTTTCGCGCCCGCTTACGTTTGGATTTCTTTGGCATTCAATCCAGAGGTCCGAGATTCGCTGGCCGCAGCCTCCAAGGCGTCACTTTTCTGGAATTTGCACCCGCACACGCCTACAGGTGCGTTTTCTACAAGAACAACCTCGTGGAGTCGAGTGGTTGAGGGCGGCTCCGGATCTCCGACACGTCCGCGTCCGCCTTACCGCACCTGCAGTTGCGCCCCGTTGTTGAAGGCGATTACCACGGGCTGCGCCAAAAGCGCCACGCGCTGCATGTGCGGGAAATGCCGCAGCGGCACGACCCACTCGCTGCCGTCGGCTTCAACGGCCGCTTTCCATGCGCCCAGGCGAACCCCCGCCACCGCCGCCGCGGCGCCATCTTCCTGCCGCAGCCCGATGCGCAACGCCCAGTCGTCGCCGATGCGGCGCGTGAGCAACACCGGCCCAAGGCCCCGCACTTCCATGGGCACATCAAGCCGCTCCATGATGCGCTGAAAACGTTCCGAGGGGCGGCCATCGGCCATGTAGGCCACGGCGGCCTCGGGCACGTCGCGGGCCTGCGAAGATTCCACGGCGGGCCAGAATGCATCGGTGATTAGCGGCGGCGCGGCCAACAGCCCCACCGCTGCGATGACGCGCTGTTCCACCGGGGCGTCGATGATCGCAAGACGCAGGGCCGGCGGTATCGGAAAATCTGTTAAAAATAACTGGAGCAGTTCCGCGGCGTGGGCATCCAGTGGCGCCAGTTCCGCGGCGTCGCGCCAGGCCGTCAAACGCGCGGCGACCAGCGGCGGAAGTATGTCGCGTTGCAAGTTGTAAAAACAATGGAAATCCTGGGCGTCAATGATTGCCCCGGCCAGCAATTCCCCCTTCTGCTGTTGTAAAATTAATTCGCTTTGGGCAATCCGCGAGGCGATTTGTGGCTCCAATGCGGCGTTGACCTGCCGGGCCAGCGCAGGCCATTGGGTCAGCGGGTCAGGGTGCCCAAGGGCGGCCAGCCGCGCGGCGATGGCCAGAAAGTTTAGGAAGTCCGGGCCGGTTTTAACCTTTTGGGCGGACACCTGCGCCCAGAGCATGTCAGTGGCGGATTCAACCATACGCGCACCCGCGGTTTGGCATTCCCATGATTGTTTCACACATAAATTCGGTCATGGCGCATCCTAAATTTAACTCGCCCCGCCCCGCCTCGCCCAGAACGCAGGCCGCGTCGGGCGTTGGCCTCGCCCGGCATCTTCGCTCAGTCAGCCGGCGCTACGCGGCGCAGCTATGGTTCCATACGCACGGCATGCGGCCTTGTGACGGCGGCAACGTATCTTCCCGCCGCCCGCGGCTGAAGCTGTTTGTTGCGGCGCCTGGTCACGCCGAATTATCGGCGCCGTCGGCCAAATCAGCCGCTTCATCATATAACAGCCGCAGCCGTGGGATCATGTCGGGCAGCGCATCGCGGTATCGTTTCAGGCGCTGGGCGGCAGTATTCATGTGCGGAAGGGCGAAAAGCTGTTGAATTTCCGCGGAATCCAGCGGCATAAAGGCCTGCCGAAACAGCACGTTAATCTGCCGGTTATCCAACGCGGCCAGCGCTGCCGGGGCCCCTTGGCCATGCGATGCGGCGACGGCCTGAACCTCGGCGGCGAGGGCATCGGCCTGCTGCGCCAACTTCTTTTGCGCCTCGTCATGCAGGGCGCGCAGTTGTTGCGACCAGATTACGGGCGGCGCATCAGCGGAGGCATCCGGCCGGAGCGCTGCCGCGGCGGCCAAACACGCGGCCAGGCGTTGATGCAACAATTCAAGCTGCGGCTGCAACCAATCCAAATGATAATAAAGTTCAACGCCGGCGATTTCGGACACGACGTTTATTTTTTGCGGATCATATTCCAGTACAATATTTTCCAGCGCGGCCTGGATCCTTTCGGCCAGGCCCTACCGCGCTGCGGCGTGGCGGCGCGGCTTG
>JAJZCU010000016.1 GCA_021828935.1 Planctomycetota bacterium
TTAGCGAAGAGCCTGACGGCATTGTTATCAGTTGTGATTTCTGCGGCGTGGATTGGGACGGGCAGGCCGCCATGGTGGAAGGGCATCACGGTTCAGTGCTGTGCTTGGATTGCATGAAATTGGCGTTGGACTACAGCTTTACCGGCGACGGCCCCTACCGTTGCGTGCTGTGCCTGCGGGAAGCGCTGCCGGCTTCCCTGCCGCGCTGGCGCCACGAAGGCCGGCCTGACACGCTGGTTTGTCAGGATTGCGTGCATCAGGCGGCGAAGGCCTTCAGCCGCGCGGCGCATGTTGATTTTACCTGGCAGGCGGCGAAAAAAGTTTAGCCCATTTCGAGACCACTTATGCGCATTGGCAATGTACGTCTGGCGACTAATTTATTGCTAAGCCCGATTGCCGGGTACTGCGACGTTTCCTTCCGCCTGGTGGCGCGGGGCTGCGGCGGCGTGGGCCTGGCCTGCACTGATTTGCTGTGCCCCGAAGGCGTGCTGCGCGAAAACAAGCGCTCCATGGAACTGGCCGCCACCTGCCCGGAAGACGCGCCGCTGTGCATGCAGCTTTACGGCGCCAACATTGAACGCTTGTGCGAGGCCGCCCGCTGGGCCCAGGACAAAGGTGCCGCCATTATTGATATCAATATGGGCTGCCCGGTGGATAAAATTACCAAGAAAGACGGCGGGTCCGCCCTGCTGTGCAACCTGCCCAACACCCTGCGCCTGGCCGAACAAGTGGTCAGGGCCGTTCCCGGTACGCCGGTGACAGCCAAGATGCGCCTGGGTTGGGACGATGGCCGGATTGTGGCCCCGCAACTGGCGGCGGCGTTGGAAGAGGTGGGCATCGCGGCGGTGACCGTGCATGGCCGCACCACCGAAATGCGGTTTTCCGGCGCGGTGCGGCTTGAGGGCATTGCGGCGGTGGTGGCGGCGGTGAAGCAAATTCCGGTCATTGGCAATGGTGATATCCACACGCCCGAAGACGCGCGAAAAATGATCCAGTACACCGGCTGCGCGGGCGTGATGATTGGCCGGGCGGCCCTTTCCGCGCCGTGGCTATTCCGCGATACCCACAGCTTTTTAACCACCGGCGCGCTGCCCCCGCCGCTGACCATTGAAGAAAAATGCGCCCTGGTGCGCCGGCACTTTTATAATTTAATAAACTTCCGGAACCAACGGGTGGCCGTGTGCGAATTCAGGAAGCGCATCAGTTGGTACGCCAAGCAAATGAACCCGTGTCGCGTGCTGCGCGACGCCATGCGCCTGATCAACGATGCCCATGATTTTGACCGCGCGTTGGAAACATTTTTGGAATGGCGCCTGGAGCACGACCGCCGCAGCGCCGCGGGATTGATAGACAATTCGGTGGCCGAACCCATCGAACTGGCGGCGTAATACACTCCGGGCGGCGCCCTATCACGTTTTTACGCCGGGATGCATGGCGCCGCGCACGGGCGAAAGAAAAAAACGCTGAGACGGTGAGATCGCTGAGAACGAACGGAGGGCGGGCCAGGGACGGGCGTCAATTATGGGGGGTGGGCTTCCAGCCCGACGTATTGAAGTGTTGATAGCAAGATGAATATTAACAATGCACTGTGGCCGCAGGATTTGGCGGCCCAGATGCCGGCCCCTCTTTTTAATCCGAGCGTTAAAGCCCCACGCGTTCCTCCCCGTCGTCTCAGCGTGCTCCGCGCCTCAGCGTTTCTTTTTATTTGGTCTGTGCGGCCCCATACCGCTGGGGAAAAAACGTATCATAGGCCCCGGCGCGGCACCAATAAAAACGCCCTTCTCCGCCTAAATTCCCTCAACCCATTGTTGCCGGACATCCGATAACATGCTATCACGCGAAAACTGCGCATGGCCATTGGGCGCGTCCGGTCGCACTTTTTTTGTGCCAGGCCCCGCCCGCCGGACTTTTTATTTCCCGAGGATTCAGCCTATGAAACGCCGTTTAACCTTTGCCGCTTTTATCGTTACGACGCTCTTCGGGCTCGACGGTTGCGCGCATAAGCCGCCGATGGTCAAACCGCAGGCGGATGTGGACAGCCAGTTGGCGCCGGGCGAGTGGGGCCTGCGGAAACTGCCGCCGTCGGAATACCCGAATATGGCCAATGCGTTTATGAACAGGCAGGGCCTCATGCGGGCCCTGGACCGGTCGATTAAATACATGGAAGCGCCATCAAGCCGGCAGTTTTTTCCCAGCGGGCCCATCACGCACGCGCAGGAACTGGCCTCGCTGGAAGACTTAAAAAACATGTTTGAAACGATTCAATCGCCCGAGGTTTTCCAGCAACAAATTTTGCACCGCTATGACGTTTACACCTCCAAAGGGTATGACAACAACGGCACGGTCTGGTTCACGGGTTATTACACTCCCATTTTTCACGGCAGCCTCACCGAAACCGCCCAATATCGCTATCCCATTTACAGCCGCCCGGCGGACCTGGTAAGCAACCCCGTCACGGGCGCCATTTTGGGCCAGCGCCTGCCCAGCGGCGCGATTCGGCCGTACCCCACGCGGCGGCAGATTGTGCAGGGCAACCTGCTGGCGGGCCATGAACT
Organism: Planctomycetota bacterium; assembly: GCA_021828935.1. GTDB lineage: Bacteria > Planctomycetota > Phycisphaerae > WQYP01 > WQYP01 > JAJZCU01. The sequence goes on from JAJZCU010000016.1 coordinate 2,556, forward strand.
GGCGTGGTTTAAAACCCCGCTGGAGGCGTTTATTATTCAAATTCAGGGCTCGGCGAAGATTCGCCTGACCAATGGGCAAACCATGATGGTCGGCTATGCCGGGAAGAACGGCCGGTCGTACCATGGCGTGGGCGCCGCCCTGGTGGCCAACCACAAGCTTACCAAAAAACAGCTTTCCATGCCGGCATTAATTAATTATTTTAGGATGCATCCCAATCAGCAGAATGCGTATATTATGAAGGACCGGTCATTTGAGTTTCTGGAACCGTATCCAGCGGCGATTTGGCCGGCGGGCTCGCTGGGCTTCAAGGTCACGCCCTTTCGCACGCTGGCGACGGACAAGAGCATTTTCCCGCGCGCGGCCATGACGTTTGTCTCCACGGACATGCCCAATGCGTCGGGGGTGAAGATGCCCACGCAAAGCTTTTTGCTGGATCAGGACACGGGCGGGGCGATCCGCGCCGCGGGCCGGGCCGACATTTATATGGGCATTGGCCCGCAGGCCGGCGCGTTGGCGGGGCGTGAATATGACAAAGGCCGGCTGTATTATTTGTTTTTAAAGCCGCGATTCATGGGGCCTTACGAGCAGCCCGGAAACGGCCAGCCGGGCGCAGCGGCATATGGGCAGCCGGGTGGCGCTGGGGCTTATGGGCCAGGACCGAAGCAGAATATGGGTCAGGGCGTAAACGCGAATCCGGGCCAGGGCACGTATCAGCCACAGCCCAATAGCGGCGCAGCGCCGGGCACCTACCCGAACACGCCACCGGCCAATGGTGGCACGTATCAAGCCGCGCCGCCCCCGCCGGAAACGGGAACCTGGGCGCCAACTCAGCAGAACGGCGGCGCAGGATCTGGCGGCGGTTCGGGCGGGCAGTCCACCAGCAACGCCCCACCGGTTTCCACCGGACAGCCGTCGTTTAAGTAAATATCAGCGGCAGGCAAAATAACTTCAGGGCCTTACTTGACCGCCCCATGGCGTGCGGATACAAATCAGTGCATATTGGTCAGTCGGCGGCGTAAGCAACCACCGGGGCCGTTCTGTTCTTTTTTGCGTGGAGGCACTCATGCAACTTTCCTGGCGTAATCGTATTGTAGCTTTGGCGGCATTGGGCACTGTGGCGTTCGGTGGCGTTGCCGCACAGGCCGCGGGTTTGCCAAAAGTTGTCAACCGCATCGGCGCGGGCGCCCCGATGGTTATTGTCATTAATAATCTTCATGATCTCTCAGGGAAGCTTGCGGCGCTGGGCCAAACCATCAACATCCCCATTCCACCGGACCCGGTGGCCATGGGTCTGGACCGCATGGGCATGACCCAGGGCGTTAATCAGAACGGTTCGGCGGCGTTCGTGTTTGTTTCCATGCCACACCCAGGGACGCCCGGCGGCCCGCGCATGGTGGCACTGCTGCCCGCCACCAGCGTGAAAACCATGTTGTCGTCATTAAGTCCGGCGCCGGCGAAGAACGGCATCATGCAACTCACGCTGCCCAATCAGCAGCCCGGCTACGCGGCCAAAGTGGGAAAGTTCGCGGCGATCGCGCAGCATAAGAGCGATCTGCAGAAATTTCTGAAGGAAAAAACGAAGCTTTCCAGCATTCTTTCACCTGATGCGAAGCAGCAGCTTGAGCATAATAATGCTGAAATTTATGTGAATATGGCAAAAGCCAGCCCGCAAATTATCCAGGGCATAAAGCGCCAGGAGCGCCAGCAGGCCCAGACAGCCGCGAGTAATCCGGCGACGAAACAGCAAATGGCCCAGGCCCGAATGGTCATGGCCATGGTGATCAAGTACCTCCCGGACGTTAAATCGGCGATCGTGGCGGTGCGTTTTGGCGCCCACGGCGTTTCGATTACTGATTCAGCGCAGACCAAGGCCCACAGCCCGCTGGCCAAGCTCATTGCGGACAGCAAACCGCTGGGCAAACACCCGCTGGCCGGGCTGCCGACCCATGAACTCATTCACATGGCCTTTACATGGAACGGGCCGGCCATGACGGAGTTTATCAAAAATTTGAAGATGCCGGGGCTTCAGTCGAACCAAGCCGCCACGTTAAAAGTTTTGAGCCTAATGAGTTCGAATTTCGTCAGTGAGCGCGCGGCATTGTTGAGCCGATCCGCGGCGCCGTCAACGGGTTTGGTGCATGGCGTTGCGATTATGAAAGTAAAAAATGCGAAGGCCTACATCGCCAGTGAACCGCGCCTCATGAAAATTGCGGCGGCAAACGGTGCGCAAGCGGGAGCATCTATGACGGTCACGCCCAATGCCGTTACCGTTGATGGAATTTCGTTCACGAAAGTTGTCACCGACCTAAATACCAGCAAATTGGCCGCGCAGGGTAATCCACAGCAACAGGCCATGATCAAGCACGAGTTGAAGATGATGTTCGGCAAGCCGGGGGGCATCACGTCATACAGTGGCCGTTTGGATGGCCAACATGTGCTGGTTGCATTCAATGAACCGAAATCCAAGCTGCGGTCTTTCATCGCATCGGCGCGCAGCAAGAAGGACGCGACGCCATCGGGCGGCAAAACCCTGCGTGGCGAAATCCTGCCGCACGATTTTATGGTCGGATATGTTCCGGTTGGCCGCCTGATGCACATGGCCATCGCGCGGATGCAGGCTGCCCAGAACGCAAACAATGGGCAAGGTAATAACGGCCAAGGTAATGGCCAGGCCAATGGCGGCGCCGTCGTCGGCCAGCCCGCTTCGCCCATGGTCGTCAGCGCCAACCAAGACCATGGCAACGTCATGTTTCGCATGGTTCTTCCCAACGCGCAGTTGCGGGCAATTTCCACCGAAGGCCACATGCTCTTCGCCATGATGATGATGGGCGGCATGCAACAGCAATAACGGCGGCAGCGCTGGCTAGCCTATAGGCGTCGGCGAACGTCCAGGCGCAGTGCCGGCGCCCGCATTGCAGCCGAATGCGAAACGCGCCCGCCTTTTGACGCGGCGCCATAGTTACCCACGGCGGAGACTGTCATGACTTTGCGAAAATCCCTGTTGGCATGCATTCTGGCAGCCAGCGGTGCCGCCGTTTCGGCCGCGCCGCTGCAGGCGGCCAACGCGCACGTCATGCCCCGCGTGGTTAAACACATTGCGGGCAGAAGTGTGGTCATGGCCGTGGTGATTAATAACCTTGACAGCTTCTCGCGCAAAGTGGGATTGATCGCCCCGCAACTGAACATCCCTATTCCCGGCAGCTTGCTGCAAATGCTTACCAAAGAATTGCACCTATCGCACGGCCTGAACCGCACCGGCTCGGCGGCGTTGGTGGTCATGAAAAGTAAGCCCAATTCCCCGCCCGGCGAACCGCCGATGGCCATGTTGCTGCCGGCCAAAAACTTTACCGCGTTAATTGCGCCATTTAATCCGCAGGCCGGGCCGCATGGGGTGTATACCGTCTCCATGCCCGACGATTCCACGCCCTCCGCCGCCGTAAAATTGGGACACTTTGCGGTGTTGGCCCCCAACCTTGCCGCTTTGCAAAGGTACTTAAAACAGCAGGGTCCGCTGCGCGGCGCCTCACGCGGCACGCTGCGTGAATTCAAAACGCACGACCTGGAAATTTATCTTAACTTTCGCGTGCTGGCGCCCATGACCACCGCCTTGCTGGCCAAGGCCCAGGGTGAAATCATGCCCATGATGCAGCAGGAGCCTGCCTCGACAAAAATGGAAGTGAAACTCGTATTTTCGATGTACATGTCCGCCCTCAAGCGGTATTTGCCGCAGATACGGTCCAACGTGTTTGGCCTGCGGCTAAGCAATGCCGGGCTGACATTTGGCAACGCCACGCAGGTGGCCCGTCACGGCGAATTATCGCAACTTATTTCCGCACAGCACCCCCTGGGCAAAAACCCGCTGGCCGCGCTGCCCGGCGGAAAATTTGTCACGAAATGGGCGTGGAACTTCAACGGCGCAGCGGCCAACGCGTTGGCCGACCATTTCAAACAGGGCTTTTTTAAACGTCATGCCTGGGCGAACAAGGTTAAAATATCGCCGGCCATTGGCAAGTTTATCAAGAAGGAACTGGCCATTTCCCGCCTGACCCGAACCAGCTCCGGCGAAGTGATCATGAGTCACCCACAAAACAATTCGGGCATGCTGCGTAACATCGTTGTGCTCAAGACGCCCCATCCAAAGCGCCTGGCGGCGGACTTAACGTACGCCCTTTCTCATGCGAAAACGCTGGACGTGGCCATCGCACAACAGATGGGAACCGCGGCGCCGTCCGCAGCGCAGCAGCGTTGGGCCACGCGCACCATTACCATCGGCGGCGTTAAAGTCACTGACATCCGCGGCCGCGTGCCTGCGGCATCCGCTTCGACCAGTTCAACCAGCGGCGCCGCCGCCAGTCCTGACGCACAAAAAGTACAGAATGTTATGAAAAATGTCTACGGCCCGGCCTACCACGCCGATGTCGCCGCCCTGCCCAACCATCGCGTGCTGTACGCTTATGATGTTCCGCATGGAAAATTATCAAAGCTCGTGGGCGCCCTGCAAGGCCAGAGCCTTGCCGCGCAGAACCAGGTAAAAGCCCTCGCCGGTCGCGTTCTTCCACATCCGATTCTGGTCATGCTGGTCTCTACGGATCGCTTCACGGAACTCACCGAAGACGGCGTTGCCGCGGCAAACAACGTTCCAAGCAATGCGGTGGTTACCGGCGGCGCCACGATGCCCATGGTCATCAGCGCCAACAGCCAGACCTCCACCGTGGTCAGCCGCACGTTTCTGCCGCTAATTGATTTGCAACATATGGTCAACACCGCGGAAGGTTACGTCATGCAGAACGGCATGCCAAACATGCCGTGAATGCCCGGGCGCCCGCCGCCCTCGCCAAGCCCCCTGGGCTGCCGGGGCTGGAGATACCAGAGACTTGTTACATGCGAAACGCCGCCAAAAATATATGCATCGCTTCGGCCCTTTTTACCGGCGTAGCGGTTGCGTTTCCCGCCACGGCCCGCGCGGGCCTGCCACGCGTGCTGTGGCAAATCAGCGGCAACTGCAGCTCCGCGATAATTGTGAATCATCTCCATGGAACTTCCCAAAAGCTCTCCGCCTTCGCTCACGCCATTGGCTGGAATATCCCGGCCAACCCGCTGGGCCCCGCGGGCATTGGTGCGGGCATACGCCAGGGCGGCTCCGCGGCGATGGTCTTCTTCAACCTGCCAAAATCATTGCAGGCCTCGCATGACCCGTGGGTGTTAATTCTCCCCACCAGCAATTCGCACATGGTGCTCAACCAACTGCACGCCGACAAGCCCAACCACAACGTATTTCAATTTGCGTTGCCGGGCGGCGCCAAGGGTTTTGTCGCAAATTTTGGTAGTTTTATCGCCATCACCCAATACCATCGGCTGATGGACATTTACATGGCCAACCGCAGCCACCCATTGATAAACGTGCTGCCCGGCACATCGCGCAATCGGCTGCAGCATTCCGACGCCGCGTGGTTTGTCAGTGCGCCGGTGGTAGCCCGTGCGGCACAATATCCCATAGAGCTGTGGGTCAATGATTTTTATCGCCGCGCATGGCAAATATTTATGCGCAACCATCCCAAAAAGAAGGCCCAGGCCATGGAACGCCGCGTGCTGGGTCTGGCCGCACATGACCTGCATCTGCGGGCCAACACGCTGCTGCAACAGTGTGTGGCCACGTTGATAAGCGTGCGCTTTGAAAACGGCGGCGTGCAGTTGCAGGCCACGGTGGCCACCAGACCCCACGGCGACTTGTCGCGCCTGGGCAAATCGCTGCCCCCATTGCCCGCGTGGGCTCTACCAACGCCCGTGGTCGCGGCGAAGTTGACCCCCGCCATTAACAAAACATCCTCCCACATGGTCGCAGCGGCGGAATCAAACGTGCGTGCCGCCGTCATCGCGCACTTCATGCGCCGGCAGGTAATCAAGGCTTTTTGGCAACGGCCGGTGCATTTACCCGCGTTCCGGGCGTTCCGCAAACAGTGTTCCGCGTTGCTTAGCAAGAAAATGGCGGCCACATCCGCCGCTTTTCACGGCCAAGGCCCCGCGATGTACACCGTACTGACATCCACGAAGACGCCCGGCGTGGCGGGAGTGGAATCGGTGGGAAAAATCGCCGTGCCCCGGCCGCAGGCGCTGGCGAAAGAGCTGATTAAGGCCCGCACCAAAATGCCGGTCTCGTTGGCGCTGCGTGCAGCGTTGGGTCCGTGGTTCCACGCGGGCTGGATTCACACCGTGCCCGTCGGCCCAGCCGCCCCTGCCGGCCCCGTATCCTGGACCACGCTCAAGAGCACGCTGCAGCCCGGACCGCTGGGGTACATCGGCAAGATTCTGCACACGAACAAGCCCACGCCCGCCCAGAAGCTGGCCCTGCGCACGCTGCGCTTGCGGTACAAGGCCGGAATGGAAACGTATATCGGCGCGGGTAAGCATGTGGTACTGGTCGTGAAGAATCCCCAATCTCCGCCGGCCGCATTCTCGCCGTTTCTCAATAATATAAAAGCAAAGCCGCCGACGAAATCGGCGCCGAAAAAAAATGGCCCGGTCAAACCAGTCAACGAATTCCTGCCACGCGCCTCCATTGCCGCGTTATTTTATCCCGCCGCGTTGGCGCGACGTTTAGGCGTGCCATCACCCCAAAAGCCCACGGCAAAAACATTTTCCGCCAGCCGCGCTGGAGGCCCCGGCTTCGCCAGCGTTTTGGGCAACCCACACCGCATCACCGTGCGGGTATTTGTGCCCAACCAGCAGGCGAAGTTGTTGCGCCAACTCTACCTTGCCTGGCGCAAGCAGTGGCATTGAGGCAAACGCCCTGGCCCTTGGCACTTGTCATTCCCACATCTGTTCGATTTTTCCGACGTAAAACGCTGGCTTTGCTGTCTGTTATGGACATGGAATTTAGAAAATAGATCATGGAGATCGCACGCACGCGACTCTGATTATTCAACCGCGGTTCTCCTGGCCGTTGCCGCCAAGTTGCAGCGCGGCTCCAATATTATCAACCGCTGATTACGCCGATGACGCGGATGGGGGACGAACCGATAGCCAAACCTTTGCTAACGGAACCATGGGCAACGGGCCCAAAATTAATTCCCGCCTCCTCGTATCCGCGTTCATCCGCGTCATCCGCGGTCCTCCTGGATGCCACCGCCAAATTGTTGCGCTAAATTAATACTGATTGTTGCGAGATATCGCCTAGAAAATCTGGGTAACGATAAGGCCCTTGGCAGACGGCCGGGCTGGCTCTGGCGCCCCTCACCAATGTATCACCCGGAATGCTACCTGCAGCACCAGGTTGGCCTGTATGCCCGCGGCGATATCATCTAACAGAATGCCCCAGCCGAAGGGCAGTTGCTCAAGCTGCCGGCCCGGCGGAATTTTCATGGTGTCGGTGAAGCGGAATAACACATAAATAATGGCCGTGAACAGCCATGCGCCCCAGACGCCATGACGGGCAAAGGCGGGGATGGGCAGGAACATGCAGCTGATAAAGAACCCCGAAAATTCATCCAGCACCACCTGCCCGGGGTCGGGCTTTCCAAACCACGCGCAGGCCCACCGGCCCAGCAGTATGAGCACCACGCCGGCCACCAGCGCCACCGCAGCGCACACCGCATTTCGCGTAACGGCGCCAACGCGATAAACCAGCATCAGCCAGAAGACCACCGCCGGTCCCGCCGTGCCCCAGCTCCCTGGCGCGGGGCGCAAGTACCCCAAACCAAAACCGGTCACCAGCCAGCGTGGCCAGCTTTGCTTCGGTCGCTCCAGCGCCGCCACAGATTTGGCATACAAGACATTTGAACGATGACCCAAATTATTATCCTGTTAAACCTGTGCCGCGGGCCCGCTCGGGCCGCCGGGGGGCCAACTGCTTTGCGGGGCGTCACGCATCAATGGTTCGCCACGCCTTCATGACGTATCCCAGCGCGGAAAAAATGGTAATGATCACCGTTAAGTAAATTGCGAATTCGCGCAGCGGCGTTAACAAAAACAGCCACCGCGTGAAACCGTGCTGGGCCTGCAGGGCCAGTTCTCCGGTGATAATGGCGACGGTGGTGGATTGCACAATCATTTTAATTTTGCCGGACCACGCCGCACGGAAATCAATCCCGCGCGATTCCGCCAGCCCGCGGATGCCGGTGACCAAAAATTCGCGGGCGATAATGACCACGGCCATCCACGGCGCCACGCCGGTGACCTGTTGAATATCCGCCGCGTGGAACCGGCCGTAAACAGCGGCGCTCAGAAAGGCCGGGCTGCAAAAGAAGACAAACGCCCCGGCCACCATAATTTTATCAACAAATGGGTCCACCACCCGCCCGAATGAGCTTTCCACATGCCACGCCCGCGCCAGATAGCCGTCCACCGCGTCGCTGAACACGGCCACCAGCCACACCGTAAACGACACCCACATCTCCGCGGCGAAGTAATGCGGCCCCACATGGATATTTAATAAAACAAAAAATAAACCGGCCAGAAACAACCGCCCCACCGTGATGGCGTTGGGCACGTACCGATACGCCGCCTGCCGGGCCGCGCCGCCATGCAGGCCTGTGCCCGCCGGACCCACCGCGCCCGTCGTCGATTCGGCCACGCCCACAGCATTGCCGCCGGGGCCGACCACTGAACCACTCACCGGCGCGGCCATTGGCTACCGCCCCCCAACTACAACCGGCAGACTAATCTTCCCCGGCCGCCTGGCGCCGCGGGTTTTCTTACCAATTGGTCGCGCGATTAAGTCGTAGCCCTCGGCGGCTTCCACTTCCACGTGCAATACTTCTCCGGGCCATGCGCTAACGCCCCGCACGATTACATTCCCATCAATGTCCGGGGCCTGCCCGGCGTGGCGCGCCACCGCGGTGCGATGTTTGCGGTCGCTTTCATCCACCAGCACTTCCAGTTGCCGGCCCACAAATTTCCGCCCCTTTTCCGCCACAATTTCCTGCTGGGCCAGCATAATTTCCTGCTTGCGTTCGGCGGCCACTGCATTGGCCACGGCGTTGGTCTTCCACAGCCGCCCCGCGGGCGTTTGGGCTTCCGGTGAATACTCAAACACGCCCAGACAGTCAAAACCAAAATCGCGGATGAACGTCAAGAGCTCACGGTGCTGCGCGTCGGTTTCGCCCGGAAACCCGCTGATAAACGTGGTCCGCAGGCTGATGCCCGGCACTCTCTTGCGCAGTTTTTCCAACAATGTTTCCGTTTGCTGGCGCGTGACCTTGCGCCGCATGGCGTGCAATATCTGGTCGTTGATGTGCTGCAGCGGCATGTCGATATATTTAACAATTTTAGGCGCCGCCGCCAATGCATCGATCATCTCATCGGTAAATGAGCTGGGGTATGCGTACAACAGCCGCACCCAGCCGGCATCAGGCAGGTTGCCCAGCGTGCGTAATAGGCCCGAAAGCCCTTCGCCGACGCCGGCATAGCCGATATCCGCCCCATAACTGGTGGTGTCCTGACCGATTAAATTCAGTTCAAACACGCCATCAGCAAAGAGTTCTTCAGCCTCGGAAAGTATGTCCGCCAGCGGCTTGCTGCGCATGCGCCCGCGGATGCTGGGAATGGTGCAGAATGTACAGCCCTGGTTGCACCCTTCTGAAACGCGCAAGTACGCGTAGTGCCGGGGCGTGAGCCGCAGCCGCGCACGATCATTTTCCGTGTATCCAATTTTTTTGCGGTCATGCTGGCTGATAAACGTTGTTACCGGATGAAACTGGCCCAAATCGGCGCCCTGGTCGGACACGGCCGCAAATCCTCCGCGCACCGCTTTCACAATATTTTCCCGATCGAACACCCCCACCAGCGCGTCGATCTCCGGCGCCCCATGTAACAAATCAGTGCGGTGCCGCTGCACCAGACACCCCGCCACCACCAGCCGCTTGGTTTCGCCGCGCGCCGTCGCAGCGGTTTTGGCCTCGGCCGCCTCGCGGATAATGCCCATCGCCTCGGTCTTGCTGGCCTCTAAAAAGCCGCAGGTATTAATAACGATGGCGTCGGCGTCGGCGAAATCGTCGGTGATGGCAATGCCATCCTCGGCCAACAGACCCAGCATCTTTTCGCTGTCCACCAGGTTTTTGGGGCAGCCCAACGACACAAACGCCACGCGCTGGTGGCGGGGCCTAC
>JAJZCU010000421.1 GCA_021828935.1 Planctomycetota bacterium
GCGGCGCTGTTGGGCCTGCCCATGGCTGAGGTCACGGCAAAAATTTCCGCCACCATTCTTGTCGCCTGCCACTCCCTTAGCTTAGCCGCAAACAATTTACTGTTCGCCTTGCTGAGCTTCACCATGTGCATCGCCTTGGTGATCCTTGTGATTTTTGTGCTGGGTCTTTTGCTTCACCGCGTAAGGGGACGCCATGCAGACGATCAGGGTGTTTTCGATCATCGCTCAAGGCGGGTGGATTCAACCGAATCAGACGCGCTTTGACCGATTGGGGAGCCGAAGGCCGCTTGTCGCGGCGTCCCCTCCGTCAATACCGGAGGGGCGTGTTGACCGGATCTGGCCCCCTGGCTGGCCGGCCGCTGCCGTATCGCGGGCTGGCACGCGAACCGCGCGGGCCTTTCCCAGAGGATAAAGGCCCCGTGCCGCGAAGCAAGCGTCTGACCGGCGTTGATGCGGCATAGCGATCTCTTTCACGCATATCTATTGGTCGCCTCGAAATGCTTCGTAGCGGCGTACGTATCCGGCCATCCCTGCTTAGCTATACTACATATGTTCTGGCCTCCAAGAAACCACTCGGGCGCCCCACACATCGCTATATGAGGGCGATCTTCCGGCGCCGCGTTTGCCCGGTGCCGGAATTCGTCCTACCATTTTCACGAACCAAAGGAGGCCCTTGTTATGGCAAAAGATGTGATGGAAAAACGCCGCTTCGGCAAGACTGATATGCATGTGTCGGTGCTGGGCTTTGGCGGTTACGAAATTGGCTGCTCCAGCGCCAGCCCCGAAGATATTGCCCGTTTATTAAACACCGCCCTGGACGCCGGCCTGAATGTCCTCGACACCGCGGCCTGCTACAAAGACAGCGAAATGCTTATCGGCAACGCGGTGGGCCACCGGCGGAAAGACTTTTTCTTATTTACAAAAGCCGGGCACGCATCCGGATTGAATTTTTCCGATTGGGATCCCTCGCTGGTTGAAGCCAGCATCGACCGCAGCCTGGTGCGCCTAAAAACGGATTGTGTTGATTTGGTACAGCTCCATACCTGCGACCGCGCAACGCTTGAAAAAGGGGACGCCTTCCGGGCCGTGGAGCGCGCCCGCAATGCTGGTAAAACCCGATACATTGGCTACAGCGGGGATGGCGAAGCGGCCCTCTATGCCGTGCAATCGGGACTTTTCGACGCCCTGCAAACGTCGATTAGCATTGCTGATCAAGAGGCCCTTGCCTTAACGCTGCCCATCGCCGCCGAAAAGCATATGGGCGTTATCGCCAAGCGTCCGATTGCCAACGCGGTTTGGCGCAATAGCGGCGTGCCCAAAGAGGCCTATCACCGGCCCTATTTTCATCGCATTAATGAGCTTAAATACGATTTTCTTAACAAGGCATTGGAGGAAAGCGTCGGCGTGGCATTGCGCTTCACGCTGGCCGCGCCGGGCGTGCATACGGCAATCGTGGGCACCGAAAATCCCGAACGCTATGCGAAAAATGCCGCGCTGCTAAAAGCCGGCCCCTTGCCGGCCCATGAGTGCAGCGCCATTCGCGATCGATGGAACGCCGTGGCCCGGCCCGACTGGGGCGGCCTGTCGTAACGGCGGCGTACTGCGCGCGGCGCCAACGCGGCCGTTTATCCGTCTTTTCTTTCCGTGGTTTTCAACTGCACCGCCGCGAAGCTTGGCGCCGGCAGCGTCACCGTTGCGGTGGCGCCGTCAATGTTGACCGTGACATGACCCGGTTTAACAATGTTTTGGTTTTCCCAGGTGTTTGCCGCCTTCACGTCCTTGTGATGCATGAGCTCGGCGCCGGCCACGCCGGAGATGTTTCGGTCCGCCAGCGCCACTTTCACCAGCAGCTCGTCGGTCAAAGAACGATTCACAAGAAATAGCGACACCGCCCCGTCGGTTTCGTTGAATGTTGCGGAGGCATCCAGTGCGGGCGCCTCCCCCATTCCGCCGGCGTTGATGATCGGACCATCGACGCGCGTCTCTATGGCGTCGCCTTGTGCGAGCCGCGCGAACATTTCCAGCGGGTAATAGGTGCTCTGTATCAGCAGCGCGTCTTTTTTGGTAAGAATGGGCGAAATGACATTCACGATCTGGGCGATGCAGGCGATCTTCACGGAGTCCGCGTGACGCAGAAAACTTGACAGATATTGGGCACACACCAGCGCGTCTTCCAGATTGTAAACTTCCTCGCACAGGTGCGGCGCCGTGGCCCAGTTGCCGTCGCCGTGCGTGTCCTTGTACCAAACATTCCATTCATCAAAGGATATGTAAATCTTCTTCTTCGATTTTTTCAAGCCTCCCACATACCCAATGACAGCGGCATAGTCTTCAATCATGGCGTCAATGGCCACGCCCTCGGCCAGGAACTTGGGCGTGTCATTATCGCGATTCGCGGAATAACGGTGCGCTGAAATGTAATCAATATATGGCCAGCAATACTCCAGTACGGTGCGGTCCCACGCCATGTACGTGGACATGCCGGTGCCGCACGAACCGCAGACCACCGTCTCAATGCTTTTGTCAATGCCCTTCATAAGAATTGCCGCCTGTGCGGCCCGATGGGCATACACGTCCGCCGGTACATGACCCGCCTGCCACGGGCCGTCCATTTCATTGCCCAGACACCATAATTTAATAGCGTGCGGGTCGGCGTGGCCGTTGGCTTTGCGGCGGTCGCTCCAATGCGTGCCCCCCCGGCAGGTTGCAGTATTCCACCAGTTGGCCCGCATCGCCAATGGCGCCAGTGCCCAGGTTCACGGCCATCATGGGCGCCGTGCCCAGTGCCCGGCACCAGTCGACAAATTCATCCACGCCG
>JAJZCU010000017.1 GCA_021828935.1 Planctomycetota bacterium
GCCACTATACGCTTCCGCCAGTGCAAGTCCAGGCCATGTACGACCGTTCGCTCATGGGCCGCATCGCCGCCGGAACGCTTACGGTGGTGGCGCCCGGATCGAAAAAGGCGCCCGTGGGCAGGATGCTGTCCAGCGCGCAGTGGAGACAGCCGTGAGCGCATTGCCGGGTAAAACGCAAGCGGCCCCGGCGGCGAACGTTGGCGCGGCGCCGCCGGTCCGTATTAAGAAACGGCGCTGGAAGCGCCTTGTGCTCATTGCCGCGGCGCTCCCCGCAGCCGGAGCGGCGCTGTTTTTTGGCCTCTTTTATTCCGCCGTGGTCTGCTGCCCCTATCCCTCCCGCGACGCCGCCCCGCCGCCACCGGCGAAAATGGTCCTGGATAATCATGGCCACGCCCTGGCCATGTTTGTGGCGTCCGACGGTCAGTGGCGGTTTCCCCTGAAATACCGGCAGGTTAGCCCTTACTTGTTAAAAGCCGTGGTGGCCGTGGAGGACAGCCGCTTCTACAGCAATCATGGCGTGGACTGGCTGTCAGTGGGCCGCGCTGCGATCGACGACGCGCTGGCGGCCCATATTGTCCGCGGCGCCAGCACGCTGACCATGCAGGTACAGCGCCTGCGCCGCCCGCGCCGCCGCTCCTGGATGAATAAATTTTGGCAGGCCGTGCGCGCCGTACAGATCGCGAAGGCTTCCACCAAGCGCGCCATTCTTCTGGAATACCTCAACCGGGCGCCTTTCGGCGGGAACCTGGTTGGCGCCGGCGCCGCCAGCCGCTTTTACTTCCACCGCCCCTGCGCTGATCTGACGCTCGGACAGGCGGCGCTGCTGGCTGGTCTGCCTCAAAATCCCAACGGCTACCAACCCCAACTGCATCCGCGCCGCGCCCTGCGGCGGCGCCTGCACGTTCTGCGCCGCATGGCCGCCCTGGGTATGATCGATCAAGAACAGCTTGATGCGGCCGCTGCCGAACCGCTGCCGAAGCGTCTGGCGCCCCTGCCGCAGGACGCCTCGCGGAATAGCCCGTTTGGCGCGCTGCCAACGCTGGTGCGCCTTGCGTACAGCCATTCCGGCGCTTTTGTGTATACCACGATTGATAAAAATATCCAGCGCGCGGCCTATGCCATTCTGCGGGGACACATGCGGCGCTTGCGCTGGGCCGGCGTCCGCGCCGGATGCGTGGTGGTGGCGCAAAATAGCACTGCGGAAGTCCGCGCGGCGGTGAGCGTGGCCGCGCACGGTTCCCAGATCGACTTAACGCGCGTCATCCGTTCCACAGGGTCAACGCTTAAACCATTTATTTATGCCCGGGCCTTTGCCGCTGATGGCATGACGCCGCGGTCACTATTGCGTGACGTGCCCACCGCATGGCCGGGATACATTCCGGCGGATTATGACCGGCGATTTCTTGGCCGCATTACCGCTTCCCACGCACTGGCGGAAAGCCGCAACATTCCCGCTCTACGGGTGCTGCGCGAGGTGGGCGTGCAACGGGCGGTGCAAACGCTGGCCGCCACCGGCGTGATGGCCGCAACGCGTTGGCCGTTTGCCTATGGTTTACCTTTGGCCATTGGCGGCGCTGAGGCCAGTCCGCTGCAACTGGCGCAAGCGTACAGCTTGCTGGCCCGCGGCGGCGTTGCCGAACCAATACGCTTTACCAAGAAATCCGGTGGCGCCACCGTTGGCCGGGGCGGCACGGGCGCGCGGCCCTGGCGCGTGCTGCCGCGCCGGGCGTGCTGGCAGGTGCTGCGGTCCCTTTCCGGCCCGCGCCGCACCGCCGCCATCTGTCCCGATGCCGCGCACTTAAATGTGGCGTGGAAGACCGGCACCAGCAGCAACCACTGCGACGCCTGGTGCGCCGCGGTTACAAGCCGCTACAGCGTGGTGGTCTGGATGGGTAATTTATCAGGAAGAGGAAATCCCGCGCTGGTGGGAGAATCCGCCGCCGCTCCGGTGGCCCTGCGGATTGTGGCGGATCTGCAAAGCACGTCATCGCATTGGCCGGGGCGGGCTGTGGCCGATCGCGTCACGTCGGCAGACGCTGGCGTCTTGATCCGGCCGGCGGCATTGCCGGACGCTCCGTGGATGCCGGCGCCATCGGCTAAAATTTCGGCCCCGCTTAGGCTCTTGCTGCCTGCGCCCAATGAACAATTCATTGAAAATCACGGACCGGACGCCGCGGGCCAGCGCATCGTGTTCCGCGCCGCCGGCGGGCGCCCAAACGCCCGGCGCTGGTGGTTTGTTGACGGCGAAGTTATCAAAAAATGCGGAAATCGGCTGCTTTGGAAACCGTCCGTTGGCGCGCACACCGTGCGCGTGGTGGATGCCGCCGGCCACGGCAGCGCAGTGAATTTCACCGTAAAATAATTAATTCTCCGCACCGGGAACGCCGGCAAGCCCCAGCGCAAAAACGCCGCACGCAGCGCTGCCGGTGGGCGCCGCAACGCGATGTGCATACGAACGCGCACGGCATCGCAAATTTCAAAGCCGTGACCAGATCTGTTAGCCGCCCGCGTCGGCCCCGCCGGGCCGCGGCGGGCGCGCGGCGGCGACACAATTCCGCGATGTTGCGGGGCCGCCGGTGCGCAACGGCGCCGTCGCGCGAACCGGTTTGTGGAAAGCATTCGCCGGCAGTTTTTTATGTCGCCATCTACGCCCTGGTTCTACGGACGGTTTTACCGGTCGCGGTCGATCACCAGTCGCGCCATTTGTTGCAGCACGGCGCCGGCCTCGGTGGGCGGCAGCGCCGCAATGGCGGCCACGGCCTGCGCCACGAGCCGTTGCGCGGCGCCCTGGGCATAGGCCATGCTGTCGCTGGGCAATAATAAATTGCGTACATTTTCCACGCGGTCCGGCGCGTCTGATTCCAACAACTGTATTAACAATTCCCGATGACTGGCCGCCGCAGTTTTCAGAAAATGGATCATCGGCAGCGTCAGCTTGCCTTTTTCAATGTCCGTGCCAAGCGTTTTGCCCGCGGCGCTGGGCCGCCCGGTGATGTCCAGCACGTCATCGGTAATCTGGAACGCCAGACCCAGAAACCGGCCGAACTCCGCGAAATAGTGAATAGTTTCCGGATTGTCCGTGGACGCCATGGCGCCCAGCCGGCAGCAGGTTTCCGTGAGCACAGCGGTCTTGCGATAAATAATGTTATAATAAGTGCTTTCGTTTAAGTCCCATTTCCGCCGGTAGAAGTTTTGGGTCAACTCCCCTTCGCATACGACGTTGGTGGTGCGGCCTATCAATCGGCTGGCCTCCTGGCTTTCCAGGCTGCTGCACAGGTGAAAGGCGTGGCTGATAAGATAATCGCCCAGCAGCACGGCCGCCTCGTTGCCGTGCAGGTGATTGATGGTGGCCCCGCGGCGGCGCATCTCGGCCTCGTCCAGCACATCGTCATGCACCAGCGTGGCCATGTGGACCATCTCCACCACCGTGGCCATCACGACATGCTTTTCATCGAGCACTGCGCCCGGCTCCCGCGCAGCAAGGCCCGTGAGCAACACCAGCATGGGGCGCAGCATTTTGCCGCGAAACTTGCTAACGTGGCGCACCAGTTGGTTCACATGCGGCAGCTCGCTGGCCAGTTCATCAGCGAACAGACTTTCGACCTGTGCCAGGTATGGCGCCAGCAGGCCGGTGAGCGTGTCTTGCAGGACAGTAACCATAAATGCTCCTTCGTGTGCCGTGCGTGTCAGGGCGAAACGCGATAAAGGAACTTGCTTCATCACGTTACAGGAATCGCAAAGTTTCAATTCCTATTGAAAGTATAGAAACTTCGCACAGGAAGGCAAGTCCGCCACTGCACGTCCCCAAAAAAAAAGTTGAGACGGTGACCCGGGCCCCAGGCTTCGTGGTGCGGACGCCGCCGCTGGTTTTGCCTGTCGCGCGAAACGATGCATTTGTCGTGCCAGAAAGGCGGCCATTGAAGCGACCGCCAGCCCCCGCGCCAAGGACGCTACCGGTCCGATGGCCGCGCTGCCGCTTGCGGCGATAATGGAACCTCAAGGCGAAAATTTGTCCCCCGTCCCGGCTCACTGGTGGCCGCGATTTGCCCGCCGTGTTCTTCGACGATCCGCCGTGTGGTCGCCAGCCCGAGGCCCGTGCCCCCCTTTTTGGTCGTGAAATAGGCCTCGAAGATGCGGCCTTGATGCTGCGGAGAAATGCCCAAACCCGTGTCCGCCACGTCCAATATGGCCTGTTCGCCAATGACCTGCGCCCGTACGATCAGATCGCCGCCGTCGGGCATGGCCTGAACGCCGTTTATCAGCAAATTCAGCAACGCCTGCTTGAACAAATTTACGTCCAAACGCACCACCGGATCCTCCGGTGCGAAGCTGGCCATCAGCCGCACCCGGTGAGCGCTGGCCTGCGGCAGGAAAAAATCGATGAGATCCTGCACCACGGCATTCAGACGCACCGATGCGGGCTGCAGTTCCATCCGCCCGGCGAAACGTAAAAAATTGTCCAGGGTCTGCGCCAGCCGGTCGGCTTCCTTGCGCAATGTGATCAGGCGATTTTTGCTGGGCTCCAGTCCGGGCGCCTGGGCCAAGTCTTCCTGGAGAAGTTGCAAATTAAGTTTGAGCGTAGAGAGCGGATTTTTCAACTCGTGGGCCAAATTGCCAGCCAGCTCCCCCAATTCAACGAGTCTTTGCTGCCGCGCTGCGCGTTCCTGTGCCCGCCCGGCGGCTTCCCCCGGCGCCGGTGCAGCGCCGTGTTGGGCCAAATCCGGCGACGCCTTTTCATCGGGCTGTGTCATATTCGCTTGAAAAACAATACGCTCACCCGCCCACATCGGCGGGATTATTATCCCCAGGAACTTTCACCCGTCGCACATTCACCGCGCACAAGCCCTTGGGCCCATCCAGCGCTTCATATTCAACGACGTCTCCATCACGCAGCCGGCGAAATCCGTTACCGGCAATCACGCTGTAATGAATAAACGCATCGCGGCCGTCGCTGTGAACCACAAAACCAAATCCACGTTTGGTATCAAACCACTTCACGGTACCGAGAGGCATCGCGCACCTCTTTCAGGAACAAACAACCGGCCGCGAAGCGTGGGTAACGCTTTCGGCTTCGGCATGTCGGACCTGCCACACAAAAATTGCGCGACGCGCAAATTGGTGGTCCGGTGACTCATCCCCGACTTGCACAGTGCCGCGCGCATGCGAGTCTAAAACACACGCTCGGAACATATCGGTGCAAGCCCACTTGCAATACTATAATCCCAACTCACTCAAAAAACACTAAAAATGTACACGCACCACCTAAACCAGTTTACCTACCGCCCACCAGCCGATCGCATTGGCCTCAGGGCGGTCAAAGTTACGCGCGGTCGCCCCAAAAACAGGCAGCCGCACCTATTGCACTGCCAGTGGCAGCGAAACGGTCCCCTACCGCGTTCGGACCGGCTTGGCATCCAATTCCCAAGCGTGACAAAACGCCGCAGGTTGCCTTTGCCAGCCCTGCGGCGTTCTCATCGTTTTAATCATTGTGCCCGGCGGCGCCCACGGTCTGAGCCGGGTCGTGCGCCACGTCGTTATGGCCATTTCCGCCATGCGACGGTTGCTGCCCAGCAGGCTGCCCCGGTTGTGCGGGTTGCGAGGCCTGCTGCGGCGCTTCATCGCGCATCGCCTGCTTCCGTGAAAGTTTAATGCGGCCCTGATCATCAATGGCGATGACCTTCACGCGCACGGCCTGATTCATCTTCACTTCTTCCAGCACGTTCTTCACGTACTTGTCAGAAAGCTCGCTGATGTGGCACAGGCCATCCACCCCCGCCACGACTTCAATAAACGCGCCGAAGTCTTTGATGCTCGTGACCCGGCCATTGTATATCTTGCCAATTTTCACGTCTTCGCTAAGCCGCTCAACCTCTTCGCGGGCCCGTTCCGCGGCTTCCATGCCCAGGGCGGAGATGAACACTGTGCCGTCATCTTCAATGTCGATCTTGGCGCCAGTCATTTCCACGATTTTCTTGATGGTTTTCCCGCCGGGGCCAATGATCTTGCCAATCTTTTCCGGATTGACATGCACGGTTAACAAACGCGGGGCAAACGGCGAGATCTGCGCACGATGTGTGGAGATGGTTTCAGCCATTTTTTGCAGAATAAACAGCCGGGCCTCTTTCGCCCGCTGCAACGTGCGCACGACGGTTTCGTGCCGCAGACCACGGATTTTCAAATCCAATTGGATTCCGGTGATGCCCACCGTGGTGCCAGCCACCTTAAAGTCCATGTCGCCGAAGTGATCTTCATCGCCCAGGATGTCCGTAAGCAGTTCTTCACGATCGCCTTCCTGTACCAAGCCAATGCTAATGCCGGCAACCGGGCGAATCAGCGGCACGCCGGCATCCAGCAGCGCCAAAGTACCGCCGCAAACGGACGCCATTGAACTGCTGCCATTGGATTCCAGAATGTCTGATACCAGGCGAATGACATACGGAAATACATCCGGCGTGGGCAGCACCGGCTCGATGGATTTTTCAGCCAGGGCGCCGTGACCAATTTCACGCCGACCGGGGCCAAAAATGCGCTTCACTTCACCGGTGGCAAACGGGGGGAAGTTGTAATGCAGCATGAATTTCTTGGCATATTCTTCGCCCAGGCCGTCCACAATTTGTTCATCATCGCCCGTGCCCAGCGTGGTGGTCACCAAGGCCTGCGTTTCGCCGCGACTGAACACCGCGGAACCGTGCGTGCGCGGCAGCACGCCCACTTCGCCAAAAATTGGGCGAATGGTGACATAATCACGACCGTCAGGCCGCTTGCCTTCCAAAATCAGTGCCCGCACCACATGTTCTTCAACTTCAGAAAACGCCATCGCCACATGGCCGGCTTCATATTTGGGCTTGCCAGTTGCCGGATCTACCGCAGTAAGCTGTTCGGCAATTTGCTTGCGCAGCTCGCGTACGCGGTCATTGCGTTCCTGTTTTACCGGCCCCTGCTTGCGAGTCTTGATTTCGTCGGCGTGCTGCCCCACCAGTTTAACCAACTCTTCCGATGGCCCGCGGAGTTGACATTCTTTTTTCTTGCCAACTTTCTCGACCAACTCGCGCTGCATGCCGGCAATTTCGCGCACCATCTTCTCGGCCAGCTCCAAGCCTTCCAGAATCACCGCCTCCGGCAATTCGCGGGCGGCCACTTCAATCATGTTGACCGAATCTTCCAAGCCCGTTACCAGCAGGTCAAGGTCGGAAGTGTCCAGATCAGCCGCCGTGGGCTGCACCACAAACTGGTTATTCACGCGACCAATGCGCACCGCGCCAATCGGCCCTTCAAATGGAATGCTGCTGATGGCCAGCGCCGCGGAGGCGCCAATCATGGAAAGCACGTCCGGATCATTCTGGCCGTCCGCGGAGAGCACCATCACCTGCACCAGCACTTCATCAAAGAAGCCCTTGGGAAACAGGGGGCGGATCGGCCGGTCGATCATGCGGGCGGTCAGCGTTTCCTTGGTGGAAGGCCGGCCTTCGCGCTTGATAAAGCCGCCCGGAAACTTGCCGGCGGCGGAGGTTTTCTCGCGGTAGTCAGCCGTCAGGGGAAAAAAATCAATGCCCGCACGCGGATCAGACGATACCGCAGTGGCCAGCACCACGGTGTCGCCGTAGCGCACCAAAACGGCGCCGTCGGCCTGCTTCGCCAGATGGCCGGTTTCCAGACTTAACGTGCGGCCGCCAATTTCTCGTTGAACAACAACTTTTTCCATCTTGATAAAATCCTGTAAATTTGCCTCTTGGTGGTGTCTTACGGTTTCCCACCTGTGTGTGGCGCCGATGTTACGAAATCGGCGCGCCGTCGCCGGGCACAAGCGGTAAAACCGTCGCTGCGCCCGCCATTAAAAACCAAGCGGCCTACTTGCGCAGGCCGAGTTTGACAATAATATTCTGATAACGCCTGGGATCCGTATGCGTTAAATACTTCAGCAGGCTGGTTCGCTTGCCGACCATTTTGAGCAACCCACGACGGGATGAGAAATCCTTCTTGTGCGTCTTGAGGTGTTCCGCCAGGTCGTTTATCCGTTCGGTGAGCAGGGCAATCTGAACCTCCGGCGAGCCGGTGTCTTTTTCATGCACCCGATTTCCGGTGATAACTTCCTGCTTTTTCTCCAATGTGATCATTGTGCTACCTTGTTATTGTGGGAGACCGCCAGCACGTGCCGACAGGTTCCTCGACAAACCATACAATTCAGACCGGGGATTGTAAGCCATATGCACACAAGGTTGCAAGCGACGGCGGCGGGAATAAAATTCTCGGCGGCCCCCAAATTGGGGGGCGGAAGAATTTCTGTTCCATGATGGCGACACGGCCGAGGGAATCCACAGGTTCGCCCAACTGGCGCCGGCGGATTTATCACGCCGATGAACGAACCGCCGATAACGCTTATGAGCGCTGATACGACACCGCGGCGCCCTGCGACGCTTTTTTCCCCGGAAGCACGGCATCGCACAGGCGAAATAAAAGATCCGCTGAGACGGTGAGGTCGCGGAGAACGACGATTATGGGGGGAGGGCTTCCAGCGCTTCCAGCCCGACGCAATGCAGTGTTGATATTAGGATGGATTTGAATAATGCAGGATGGGCTCCCCTAACGCCAGCCCCTCAAAAACCATCCCTCGTTCCTCGGCCAGGCCGCCCCCCCTTACGTCCCCAAGCGCAGCGCCCTCACCAAGCAACGCGCCTTACTTACCGCAACGCTCCCCCGCCATTCGCCTCTCACCAGCGTTACATTTCTGGCGCCACGATCGGCGCTTCCGCTGGCCGGTAATCCACATCGTCAATAATCGCCACCACACAGGCGTCGATCGGCAACGGTGGATCAAAGGGATTCGCCGCCTCCCGCCCTTCCACAAACGCCACCAACGAGCCTGCGCCGGCGCCCGTTACGTCCGCGGCAATGAGCGTGAAGCGAATGGGCTGCAGCAGGAAATCGACCGGTTGCAGCATCAACAGCTTCTGCGCATCCAAGCCCGGCAGGCGCATGCGCGCTGTGACATTACCGATCACTTTGGCGAGGTACATGGCCTGTTCCTTATACCGATGAACAAGAGCAATGAATCCCGATCTTAAATACGGGAGTCATTAAAGCGCAGCGTCCGGTGGATCATTGGTCATTGATCATTGATCATCGACCCCTGACTTCGCCATGGGTGATTGGGTCCAGCAACGCCATAATCGCCAGCCGCACCGGACAGTCTTTGCCGGCCCCCAGCATCTCCTGGGCGCCGCGCCCGTCATTGCTTAACAAAACCTGCGAACCCAAGCCCGCGCCCAGCACATCGGCGGCAATTTGCGCCAGGCCCTGCGGTTTCCCGGTCACGGGGTCGTACGGCTGCACAATTAATAATTTTACCTTTTGCATGCTCGGGTGCTTCATGGTTGCCGTTACCGAGCCTTGTACCACTGCGACAAGCATTCTGGGCCTCATCCCTTGTAAAAAACGGTGTGGCCATTGGCGTCAATGCGTTCAATGAGGGCCACGATCACGGCATCGGTGGCGCAGCTTTTCATGCTGGGGGTCATGCGGGCCGAACTGCCCTGCGTCACCGCCACAATGTCACCCTCCGCCGCGCCCAGGTCGTCATTGGCCACCAACACGGTCTGGCCCGGAACCAAAACATTGTCTTTAATAACATGGGCCTGCACCACGGTCAGCCGCTTGGCCTGAAAGCCCTCCGCTTTGACGGTGGCCACCACTTTTCCGATGACCTTGGCGATAATCACAACTTGGTCTCCGTAGTTTGATCGGGCGTCACTGGGCGGCCGGGGCGGCGCCACAACCCGCGTTTTATCACGATTGCAGCGTTCCCACAATGTCGCGCACGCCGGCGTGGCCCTTCCGCCGCAGGTACGCGGCAATTCCATCGCAAATATCCAGCGGCGTGGCGGGGTTGATAAACAATGCGGTGCCCACCGCCAGCGCTGTGGCCCCCGCCAGCAGAAATTCCACCGCATCCTGCCACGTTTGTATGCCACCCATGCCAATAATGGGAATGTTGTGCGCCTTGGCCACCTGCTGATACACCCGGTGTACCATGAACACGGCGATGGGCTTGATCGCCGGTCCGCTTAAGCCGCCCGTGCCATTGGCCAGCACGGGTCTTTGCTTTTCTATGTCAATGGCCATGGCCGTAAATGTGTTGACCAGTGAAAGGCAATCCGCCCCGGCGTCCACCGCCGCCCGGGCCGTTACGGCCATGTCCGCCACGTTCGGAGAAAGTTTAACAATCAAGGTGCAGCGCCGCACCCGCTTGCGCACCAGGGCCACCAATTCACCCAGGCGCACCGGATCTGTGCCGAACGACAGGCCATTCTTGACGTTGGGGCAACTGACATTCAATTCAATGCCCTGGATCACCGCCGCTTCCTGGTCAATGCGTTCGGCCACATCCACATAATCTTCCGCCGCCCAGCCCGGCACGTTGGCAATCACCGGCACGCCCATTTTTTCCAACAGCGGCACTTTTTCCATTAGAAATCGATCCAAGCCGATGTTCGCCAGTCCAATGGCGTTCAACATTCCCGCCCGCGTCTCCGCCACGCGGTAACTTTCGTTGCCCTGCCGCGGCAGCTTGCTGATGGACTTGGTAACAAATGCCCCCAGACGCGACAGATCAACAAAATCGGCGTATTCGGTGGCGTATCCGCATGTGCCAGACGCCGTCATCAGCGGATTGGCCAGCCGCATGCGCCCAATGGCCACAGACAGATCAATGGCGCTTGAAGGGGCTGCAACGGCCGTGGCAGGCGCGCCCAAATTGGCGGTATTTTCATTCATGAGCAAAGTGTAACATGGCGGCGCGAATTTTGGCACCGGCGCGGCGAGACGCCGCCGACGGCGCCGAAGCGTAACGTGGATGTGAGCTGCCAAAACTTTTGCCACGCCCCCGCCGCCACCGACTGGGTGGCCGGGCTCATGCGGGGTGGAATGGTTTTGGGCCCCGCGAGGCGCCCTTTCGGCGCGCCCGCGAGGCACTGCGTGATATTTTTCGCCTGTCGTGGTCGTTCAATCTGTTTTTCATCGGTATTAATCTGTGGATGGAATCGCCCGTCGCGCGCTGCGGCTGGCGGGAGAACTGCTCAACAACCATCGCGGACCCCCGCCCGAACCTGTCAAGTATTGGCGCCATGCCGTTAAAAAATACCATTGCCAGCCGCCGATAGGCGACGATATAATGGCGGCGTCTTAAGATTCCGGTTGTCAACGGCGCGATCGTGGCCGTTGACGCAAGTCACGTTAACCGGGGAAAATTTATGAAGCGTCCGCGCGCGTTCACGCTCGTTGAATTGTTGGTTGTTATTGCCATTATCGCCCTGTTAATTTCGCTGCTGCTGCCGGCCCTGGCCCGCGCCCGGGCGGCCGCTCTGGGCTTGGTGTGCGCCACACATTTGCGCGAAAATGGAGAGGCGTTAAACTTCTACTCCTATGATTTTGACGAATACTTCCCGCCGCCGTGGAATGGCTTCCCCTCCGCCTCTGATAATTATCAAATGGCCTACTGGGATCAGTGGCCGTATGTGCTCAGCCATTATTTGGTAACGGGGCGCCCCGTGGAAAACGACATGCCGCTGCCGCAACCGCCGTGGAACACCGGCCGGTGGCAGACGACGCGCTTCACCGAACCGCAGCCCTATGCCAGCAACCTACGATTCTTGGCCTATTGCCCCACCCTGTATTGCCCCGCTCTGCTGCCTTTGGGAGGCCGGTATGTGCCAGCCGGCCTTACGACATACAGCTATGCCGAGGATTACAATCAGCCAACCGATTGGCTTGGCAGCGCCATTAAAGTGCCGGGGATTCCCCAACCCGGCGACGCGCTGCTGCTGATGGACGTAGGCAATGATGGCGGTGGTTTTAACATGTGGAGCGGCTACGGCGCCTTGCAAAGCGCCCCCCACCACGGCCGGCTTAACGCCCTCTTCTGCGACATCCACGTTGAAAGCCTGGCCCCCGGCGATCTGAAACCCATGATGTATCAACTTTCGCCGTAGCAGGCGGCATATTGCACGAGGAGTAACAAAGCGACCGGAGTTTCACCGCGCCGATCTAAAAAGGCTTGCTGGCGTCACTGGCCGCGGGTCACGGCGCTTTGGCAGCCGCTGTCCAAGCAGAACTCCTGCCCTGTCGTCTCGTCGTAAAGCGCATCCACCGCGCCAAGCTTGCCGATACACCAGGCGAATATTGTCCGCAGCCAGCAGCATTCATCCGGCCGGGCCAGAATGTGCGGAATATCCAGCAGCCGCAAGATCGGATCGCCGTGCATCTTTGCATCGAACGCCATCCAACGCCTCTTTAGATCGTTTTTAGGATGTCCGATCTGCTCAACGTCCGCGGGGTGGTCTGCCGCTAAAACCTGGCGCCCGGCGACTTTATTAACAGCACTGGAATCGGCAAAGTAATAAGCTTCAAGCATGTTGACAAGAAAATGCACTGCCGCCCGATTCTGCAGACCCGACGCGGCAAGGGTTCCGTCAAGGGCGGCCGGGTATCTGTCAAAGACCGCGCGGGATATGGCAAGGCGATCACGTTCCAAGTCGTCAACTAACAACACAAAGCTATTTGGATGATTCCGCAGAAATCCCAGTGCTGTTAATAAAGTCGCCGG
>JAJZCU010000422.1 GCA_021828935.1 Planctomycetota bacterium
CGAACTATAAAATGGGGAACCGCTGTAATACCCCGGACCATATCCCCCGGCCTGGGCGACCGGGTATGGATAATAGGCTGTAGTGCTGTAGACCCGGGTCACGGGAGGCGCAACGGGTTGCAGCGGCGGCAACGGCGCCACATACGAGCCGTTGGGCGTCAGACCGGCCCCGCCGATATAACCGGAGCCGCCATAATAAGAATTATTCGGCGGAGCGCCGTTTGCGTTCCCGGCGCCGTAACCGCGCTGGGCTGAGGCGGCGCCGCCGTGTTCGCCGTAATTGTTGTAACGCGGTCCGGCCGCGTAGCCGTTTGCCGATCCGCCCGCGCCGTACCGCGACCGCCCCCGCACCACCGGCACCTGGAATGGTTGATTATTATTCCAATTGTTCGTGCCCGGGTAGGGCGTTTCCGGCGCCCGCGTATAGCTTTGCGTGCGGGTGGAATATACCCGCGTGTAGCCATATGGATTGCGGCTGTAAGGAATGGGCTCGTAAGGCGAGGATGAACACCCGGCCAGTCCGGCGGTGGCGGCCAGGGCCGCCAAAAGTAACGCCCGTTTGCTCCAGGTATTTGGGCCCGAACCACATAAGTTATGAAGCATGGAACACCTTCCCGTAAGCGCCGTTGATAATAATAGACACGCCAGATAACGGTCCGTCAATCGCAAGCCTGTTAAATGATAGCACGCCTTGACCGGCCGGGCGGAACAAAAGGGAGTTACAGGATCGGCGGCTTGAAGGAATGCGGCTTTGCGCGATCTGCCTGTGTATTGCAAACGCGAGCCAGATACCCTAACCTTAACCTAACCGGCGGCAAACGCCCGATAAAAGTAGCCGGCCATGGCTCGCGGTCGGCGACGTTTTCCAGTACGCTAAACGTCATCTGGAAAGTAGCCGCCGTCTGGGCCGCGCCACGGCGCCGGGCGTTTCCGAGGTCGTGGTGCGTCATGCGGGGCTGCCGCGATCGCGCCGGCGTTTTTGTATTGTTTTTGAATGTTGAAACCGCATCTTGTTTGAGGACGAGTCATGATGGACCAAGACTCCCGTATTACCGACCTGCAGATCGAAACCGAATTGCAGGAAAGTTATTTGACCTACGCCATGAGCACCATCATGGACCGCGCCTTGCCGGACGTGCGCGACGGCCTGAAGCCCTCGCAGCGGCGCATCCTGGTGGCCATGAATGATTTGCAGCTTGGCCCGCGCAGCAAACACCGTAAATGCGCCAAGATCGCCGGCGATACTTCCGGCAATTATCACCCACATGGCGAGGCGGTGATTTATCCAACCTTGGTGCGCATGGCCCAAAGCTGGAGCATGCGCTATTTGCTGGTGGACGGGCAGGGAAATTTTGGTTCGTTGGATGGCGACCCGCCCGCCGCCATGCGGTACACGGAAGCCCGCATGGCCGCCGCCGCCGCGGAAATGATGGAAGACCTCAAGGAAGACACGGTTGATTTCATACCAAATTATGATGAAACGCGGGAAGAGCCCACCGTGCTGCCCAGCAAATTTCCCAATTTGTTGGTCAATGGTTCCCAGGGCATTGCCGTGGGCATGGCCACCAGCCTGCCGCCGCACAATTTACGCGAAGTGTGCGATGCCATTGTAAAAGTCATTGATACCCCGGACTGCACGCTCAAAGATTTAATGAAAATCGTCAAGGGGCCGGATTTTCCCACCGGCGGCGTGATTTGTGGCCGACAGGGTATTTTTGACGGCTACACCACGGGCCGCGGACGCGTGACCGTGCGCGGGCGGGTGCATACCGAACAATTAAAAGGCGGACGGGAACAGATTGTCGTTACGGACATTCCGTACCAGGTGTTGAAAAAAACGATCATTGAATCGATCGCCCAGCAGGTAAAAGATGAAAAAATCAAGGACATCTCCGATGTGCGCGATGAATCCGACCGCGAACACGCCGTTCGCGTGGTGGTGGAACTGAAGCGCGACGCGGACCCGAACGTCGTGATTAACCAACTGTATCAATTCACGCCGCTGCAAAGCACCATTTCCATTATTAACATTGCCCTGGTGAACCGGCAGCCGCGCACGCTGGGCCTCAAGGAACTTGTTGATTTATTCATTGATCATCGCGCGGAAGTCATCCGGCGACGCACCGCGTTCCGGCTGAAAAAAGCCCGCCAGCGCGCCCACATTTTGGAAGGCCTGATTCTGGCCCTGGCGGACATTCATTCCGAAGAAATAACGGGCAAGAGCCGGGCGGGCGGAAAAATTGACGTCATGGGCGTCATTGAACTTCTGCGCAACCGCAAAATTTCGCCGGATGTTCCCACCGCACGGCTGAACTTAATGAAGAAAAAATTCACCGTGGACGAGGCCCTTTCCTGGAAGGCCGCCATTCCCAAGGCTTTCCGCAAACGTATTGACGAGGAAACGGCCAGGAATGGCGGCATGACCCTTTCCGGCGCCCAGGCCGACGCCATCCTTATCATGCAATTGCAGCGCCTGGTGGGTCTGGAAATTGACAAGCTCACGGAAGAATACAACCGGCTGAACCAGGAAATTGAAGGTTATGAATTAATCCTGGCCGACCATCGCCGCGTGCTGGACATCATTCGCGAAGACACCCTGGAGATCAAGGGCAAGTACGGCGATGACCGGCGCACGCAAATCACCAACGACGCCACCGACATCAATATTGAAGATTTAATTGCCGACGAACAGGTGGTGGTGACCATCAGCCATGAAGGGTATGGCAAGCGCACGCGCATTGAGGAATATCGCCTGACGCACCGGGGCGGCAAGGGCGTTATTAACATTAAAACCACCGACCGTAACGGAC
>JAJZCU010000018.1 GCA_021828935.1 Planctomycetota bacterium
GGGCGTTTAACAGCGGGCGCCGGAGTGCGCAGCGTCGGGCGCCGATGGGGCGGGATGGGCGCAAGCAAAAAAGGTTGGCAGTATGCAAACAAGCTCTATGCAAACAAAAGGTCTGGAAATGAACCTGAAATCTGGTCCGGAAGCCACAGCCCAAACGCCGCACACGTTTGATCCGGAATTTCTCAAACACACCGGCAATACATCCGTGGTGGGGCTGCAGTGGGGCGATGAGGGCAAGGGTAAATTGGTGGATTTGCTCACGCCGCACTTTGACGTGGCCGTGCGCTGGAACGGGGGCAGCAACGCCGGACATTCGGTAAAAATAGGCGAGAAAAAATACGCTTTGCATTTGATGCCCGTGAGCATTTTGCGCCGCAATTGTCTTTCGGTCATTGCCGGGGGCGTGGCGCTGGACCCTATTAAACTATTGGAGGAAATGGACCAATTGGCCACGCAGGGGGTGGAAATTGGGGATAACTTTAAGTTGTCCAGCGCCGCCCATGTCGTGCTGCCGTACCACAAATTGCAGGATCAGCTGTCCGAACAGCGGCTGGGTACGGGTAAAATAGGCACCACGGCGCGGGGCATTGGTCCGTGCTATGCGGACAAGGCGAATCGATCGACGGCCATTCGCGTGGCGGATTTGTTGGACGATCATCGGCTGCGCGACAAATTGCGGCGAAAAAAATCGGCTGCCACCACGCCTGCGCCCGATTCCACGCCATTGCCGCATCGGGCGGGGCTGATGCTCTGCCAGCTTGTGGACCAGCCGTTCGATCACCCTGATTGGATATTCGAGCCGAAGCTCGACGGTTTGCGCGCCCTGTGCCGATGTGACGGGCACGCCATTGAAATCATCAGCCGCAATGACAAATCGCAAACGCACCGCTTTCCGGAAGTGGCGGGTTGCCTGCGAAAAGCAGTAAAAAAGCCGGCCCTGCTGGATGGGGAAATTGTCTGTCTGGACGACGCGGGCCGCAGCAGTTTTCACCAAATTCAGCAGCGCTTTGGGTTGGAAAATCCCGCGGTGATTGCCCAACGCGCGGCCGCCTTTCCCGCCTTATTATTTGTGTTTGATATCCTGCACTTTGATGGGCACGATCTTACGGGCTTGCCGTTGAGCCAGCGCAAGAAAATTCTGGCCCGCGCGGTGCGGCCCAATGATTGCGTCCGCCTGACGCCCGTGTGGCCCGAACAGGGCAGGGAACGTCACGCCGATGCCTGCCGGAGGTCCGAAGAGGGCATTGTCGGCAAGCGGCTGGACAGCACGTATGTCGCGGCGCGCAACGGGGCGTGGGTGAAAATTAAGTGCGTGAATCGGCAGGAATTTGTCATTGGCGGATACACGGATCCGCAGCGGTCGCGGGTGGGGTTCGGGGCGTTGTTGCTGGGCTATTTTGACTCCGCCGGAAAGTTGGTCTACGCCGGCAAGGTTGGCACGGGATACTCCGATGCGCTGCTGACCAGCTTGTTAGAAAAATTGAATGGGTTGGCCAGCGCTGCAAACCCTTTTAACGCGGGCGTTGCGCCGGGCGACCAGGGCGTGCATTGGGTGAAGCCAAGGTTGGTCTGCGAGATAGGCTTTGCCGAGTGGACGCAGGACGGCCTCGTGCGGCAGGGGCGGTTTAAGGGGCTGCGGGAAGACAAAGATGCCCGCAGCGTACGGCGTGAGCAGCCCGAGCATGTGGCCGCGGCTGGGAAAAATAAGGACGGCAAACACTTGGAGCGAAACGTGAAAACAAGCAACAAGACAGCGACGGGCGGAAGCCAAACTTCGCGATCAAGCAAGCGTAATCCGGCCGAGCAGCCCAAAGAGCCCGCGGGGGACGAAGCCCAACCGCTGGATACGTACCGCCAGAAGCGCCGCTTTAACGCCACGCCAGAGCCCAGTGGCACAGCTCGCCGCAGCGCGCCCGCCGCCGGCCACAGTTTTGTTATTCAGGAACACCACGCCTCGCATCTGCACTATGATCTTCGACTGGAGGTTGACGGCGTTCTGAAAAGCTGGGCCGTGCCCAAGGAGCCGGTGATGGACGTTGCAGTGAAGCGTCTCGCCGTGCAAGTGGAAGACCATCCGCTGGAGTACGCCACGTTTCACGGTGATATTCCGCAGGGGGAGTACGGCGGCGGGCATGTGGAAATCTGGGATTCCGGCGCGTATGAAAATTTGATGGCGGAAAAAAATCCGCCGCTGGACATGCCCGCGGCGTTGGAGGCTGGACATCTGGAATTTGCGCTGCATGGACAGCGGCTGCACGGGGCGTTTGCCATGGTGCGCATGAAGGGGCCGCGGCAAAAGGCCAACTGGCTGCTTATTAAGATGAAAGACGCCCGGGAGGGCGGCGGGCCTGACCCCGCTGGCCGAACCGCAGCCAATCCGGATGCGCCGGGCGCCGCGCCGGCCAGGGCGGCGAAATTGCGAAAGCCGCCCAAACACGCTGCGCACCCCCATGCCGCGGCCACGCATTCCAACGCTGCCAAGGGGACAACGGCCGCCGCCGCGCCGGGCATTCCTGAATTTACCCATGTCGACAAGGTGTTATTTCCCGAAACCGGCGTGACCAAGGGCGACGTATTAAAATACTATTTATCCGTCGCCGATCGGCTGCTGCCGTGGTTAAAAGACCGGCCCATCACCGTGGAGCGCCTGCCGGACGGGGTTCAAGCCGGGGCGCCGCAATTCTGGCAGAAAAACACGCCGACGTATTATCCGGACTACATTCCGCGCATCACCCTGGCGGACGAGCATGGCAAGCATAAGAAAATAGACTATGCCTTAATTAACAATGTTGAGGCGCTCCTGTATTTTGTCAACGCCGGCGCCCTGACGTTTCACACCTGGTTTTCACATGTGGGGTCGTTGGATAAACCTGGTTATGTGCTCTTTGATTTTGACATCGGCCCCGCGGACTTCGCGGACTGCGTAACGGCGGCGAAAAATTTGCGCAAGCTGCTGGAAGACCAGCGGCTTGACCCCGTGGTGAAAACTTCGGGCAAGTCCGGCCTGCATGTGCTGGCCGCGCCGCCGCAGCCCACATTTGAGGCCGCCCGGGGATGGGCCATGGACCTGGCGCTGCAGTTGGTGAAGCTGCAGCCCGCGGCGCTGACCGTTGAACGTTCCAAGGAAAAACGCCAGGGGCGCATTTACGTGGATGTCATGCAGAATGGCAAGGGCAAGCATGTCGTGCCGCCGTATGTGTTGCGGCCCACGCCGCTGGCCACGGTTTCCATGCCGTTGGAATGGAAGGATATAACCGCCAGCCTGGATGTGAAAAAATACACGCTGGCCAAGGCGCAAGACATTCTTGATAAACGAAAGACTGACCCGCTGGAGCCCCCGCGGGCGGCCCTGGGGTAGTTGTTGGGCAATGGGTTTCCCACTTTAAAGTTCGTTTTTTTGAACACTGTAGGCTGCGTTTCGCACGCCGCTCCCGCCCCATCAAGGAAATTTCCGCATGGCCAAACCGTCGCCCCAACCCAACGTGCTGGACGATGAAAGTTCGCCCAAGCTGCCGCCGCGGTTCTGGCTTTTGGTAATTATCACAGGGGTTGGCGCGGGCCTGGGCGCCTCCGCCCTGATGGCGCTTCTGCGCCTGGCCCAGCACCTTTCATTTTCCTATTCACACTGGCAATTCCAGCATGCGGTGGAAATGGTCTCCGACCGGCGCCGGGTGCTGGTGCTGGTGGCCGCGGGCGTGTTAACGGCCTTGGCGCCATGGTTACTTCGTAAGATATTTAAGAAAGATCCTGGGCAGGTGTGCAAATCCATTTGGTTCGAGGCGGGGCAACTGCCCTTTGTGCATACGGTATTGAACGCCGCCTTGTCTATTATTTTAGTTGGCATGGGCACGTCCGTGGGGCGCGAAGGGGCGCCGAAGGAAGTCGGGGCCACTATTGGCAGCAAGCTTTCCAATTGGGCAAAACTCACGCCCGCGCAACGCCGGCTGCTGGTGGCCTGCGGGGCCGGCGC
Source organism: Planctomycetota bacterium (assembly GCA_021828935.1). Lineage (GTDB taxonomy): Bacteria > Planctomycetota > Phycisphaerae > WQYP01 > WQYP01 > JAJZCU01. Next base: position 3,971 of record JAJZCU010000018.1, read on the forward strand.
GGGCATGGGCGCGGTTTACAATGTGCCATTCGGCGGGGCGCTTTTTGCCGTGGAGGTGCTGCTGGGTACGCTGGCGCTACCGCTGGTGGTTCCAGCGCTGTTAACCGCGATGATTGCGACGGCAGTGTCATGGATCACGCTGCCCATCCGCCCCACTTATACCGTGCCCACGTATCATCTTGCGGCGCCGGTGGTGGTGTGGGCCATTGTGCTGGGCCCGCTGGCCGGTCTGGTGTCCGTGCTGTACATCAAGGCCATTGCGTGGGCCACGGAAAACAAGCCCAAGCGCGTCCGCGGCATGATCGTGCCGCTGGTGGTGTTCACGGGCCTGGGTTTTTTGTCAATCCCGTACCCGCAGCTTCTGGGCAACGGCAAGGATCTGGTGCAGCAGGTATTTTTTGGCCAGCACCTGGGTATTTTACTGCTGATCGCACTTTTCCTGCTAAAGCCCACGGTTACCTCGGGCTGCTTAAGCAGCGGAGCGCCCGGAGGATTGTTCACGCCCACCATCACCACGGGCGCGCTTTTCGGCGCCCTGCTGGGCTCAGTCTGGAACCGTTATTGGCCGGGATCTCCGCTGGGCAGTTATTCCGTTGTCGCAGCCGCGGCGTTTCTGGCCGCCGCCACGCAGGGGCCAGTATCTTCTTTGGTACTGGTGCTTGAGCTTACCCGTTATACCGATTCGATCATGGTTCCCATGCTGTTGGCCGTGGCCGGCGCCACGCTGGTGTCGCGGTATATCGACCCGCGTTCCATTTATTCAGCGCGAATTGTACGTGCGGAAAAAGACGCCAAACCGCCGGGCAAGGCCGCGGGCACGGCTTTCGACGATTTAATATCAGTCAAATGCGGCGTGGTCTCCGCCGCCACGCGCTACATGATTGTGCTGGAACGCATGATTAAACAAACCGACGCCCAGGGCCCGCTGTACGTGGTGGATGAAAAGGGAAAACTCACCGGCCAAATTACGCCTGAGACCATTGATAATGCCGGCCACATGGGCGCCCCTTTGGAAGCGCGCACGGCCTCGGATATTACAGTTCCCGTGAGAAAGCTTAGTTCGACCATGCAGCGAGAGGAGGTCAGGCAACAACTCAAAGAATGGGGCGAGCCCGAAGTGCCCGTGGTGGATGCGAAGACGGAACAGTTTTTGGGCGTTGTAAGAGTCAGTGATCTGCCATGAAATTTTAAGCCGCGGGATTGCCGGCGTCATGGGTACGGCGTCAACGTCGCGCCACGGGTGCAACGCCGCCGCGTTCGATTATAATCGGCGGCGATGTTTGCACCATGAAAGCTTGAGTACGCCCTTGACCATCAGCGACCATGCACCTCAGACAAATTTTCACAGCGCGGCGATGGACATTCTCCGGGGGCGCCTTGTCGCCGTCGGCAGCGCGTTTACCGCGGATTTTAATCAACCCATTATTCTGGCACGGGCGCCGGGTCGTATGGACATCATGGGCGGAATTGCCGATTACACGGGCAGCCTGGTGTGTGAAATGCCTCTGGGCACGGATGCGGCGGTGGCCGTGCAGAAGCGGGCGGACCGGCGGTTGCGCATCACCACCTTCAACGCCCTGCCTGACAACGCCCCGCAGACGGTGGAACTTTCGCTGGATGATTTATACGGGTCGGGCGCGTTGATATCGCCGGCGGCGGCGCAGGCATTGTTTGCTAATAACCGTTGGGCAGCCTATCTGGCCGGGGCGTATTGGGTGCTGGCGAAACAGCGGAAGCTTAACCGGCGGGCATCGGGGGCGAACATTGCCTGTTACAGCGAAGTGCCGCTGGGGGCGGGGGTTTCCAGCAGCGCCGCGTTGGAAGTGGCGGCGCTGTGCGCCCTGACCCGCGCTTATCATCTTATTCTTGACCCCATGGAAACGGCGCTGTTGGCCCAGCGTATTGAAAACCAGATTGTCGGCGCCCCCTGCGGCGTGATGGACCAGGTGGCCAGCATGATGGGCCGGGCTGAACAATTGCTATTGTTAAAATGCCAGCCGCATACCGTGCAGGGATATCTTGATATTCCACCCGGCGTGACGTTTATTGGAATTAACAGCAATGTAAAGCACAGCGTGGGCGGCGGGGCCTATGGCCGCACCCGCGTGGCGGCGTTTATGGCGCGGGCCATCATTGCCCGGCTGGCCATGCGGCTGGGGGCGCGGGCGGATTTAACCGGCGGTTATCTGGCCAATGTTGATGGGGAACTGTATCGCAATCAATTGCGGCTGGTGCTGCCGCGAGCCCTTTCAGGACGCGATTTTACGCGCCGTTATGGCTCAACCGGCGACGCCGCCACCACCGTGCAGGATGATGTTTTGTACCATGTCCGCGCCGCCGCCGACCATCATGTGCTGGAAAACCACCGCGTGGAAACATTTGTCAAGGTGCTTGGGCAACCCGGCGCCGGGGACGCTGAATTTGCCCGGGCCGGCCGGCTGATGCTGGCTTCGCACGCCAGCTATGGGCAACGGGCCAAATTGGGCAGCGCGGAAACGGATTTATTGGTAAGCGCGCTGATGCGAGCCGGGCCGGGCAAAGGCATTTATGGCGCGAAGATCACCGGTGGCGGCAGCGGCGGGACGGTGGTGGCCCTGTGCCGGCCCGATGCGCGGCCGGCCGTTGACGAAGCATGCCGGCATTATCAGGAAAAGACGCATCTAGCGCCGCAGATTATCACCGGCAGCGGCCCGGGGGCGGCGTTTACCGCGCCCGTGACGTTGCGGCTGGAAGGCCAATAGGGCCCACAGGAACAACCTGGTTTACCCAACAGACGGAAAGAAGTTTCATGACAACCCCAATGGTTAAAACCCGCTTCGCGCCTTCCCCCACCGGCTACCTGCATGTGGGGGGCGCGCGCACAGCGTTATTTAATTATCTTTTTGCGCGCCGCGCCGGCGGCCAATTTGTGCTGCGCATTGAAGATACCGATCAGGTGCGTTCCACCGCCGAATCCGCCGCCGGAATACTGGCGGACATGCAGTGGCTGGGCCTGAATTGGGATGAGGGGCCCGCGCCCGGCGCCGCCAAAAACCAGTACTTTCAAAGCATGCGGCTGGAGCTTTACAACCAATTTATTGATGAACTGGTGCGCCAGGGCCGGGCGTATGAGGCCTATGAAACCCCGGCGGAACTCGCCGCCATGCGCCAGCAGGCGGAACGCGAGAAGCGGCCGTTCCGCTATCGGCGTGATATGCCCGGACGGGCACAAAGCCGGATTGGAAGCGGGCCGGCGGTGCTCCGCTTCGAGATGCCGCGGAAGGACATTGTGATCTCTGATTTGGTGCTGGGCCAGGTGATCGTGGGCGCCGATGAACATGACGATATTATCATCAGAAAGTCGGATGGCTTTCCCACGTATCATTTTGCGGTGGTTATTGATGACCACGACATGGGCATTACGCATGTGCTGCGGGCGCAGGAACATTTGATGAACACGCCCAAGCATCTGGCGCTGTATGATGCCTTCAACTGGACCCCGCCGGAGCACGGCCATCTGCCGCTGGTGTTCAACATGGACGGCACAAAAATGTCCAAGCGGGAAAAGGCCCGCACGGCGCGGGCGGCGGTTCAGGCCGCCACGCCCAAGGGGCAGAAGCCGGATTTGGAAACGCTGGCCGCCAACACCGGCGTTGCCCCCGACGCGCTGGCGGCATTTATGGCCAAAAAAAACGATGACGCCCAAATCGCGGTGACAGTGGCGGCCTTCATGCGCACGCCGCTGCCGGAAATTGACGTACAGGATTTTCGCCGCAGCGGCTACCTTGCGGACGCCTTGTTAAATTTTGTGGCGCTGGTGGGCTGGTCCCCCGGCGGCAATCAGGAAATTCTTGCCCGCCCGGAGATGATTGACAAATTTCTGGTGGAAGGCATCGGCAAGACCAATGGCCGGTTTGATCGCAAGAAATTGCTTTGGATGAACGGCCAATATGTCCGCGACCAGTCGCTGGAAGCGTTGCTTGCGGCGTTGGAAAGTTTTTTGCAGGTTACGGATTACCCTCTGGCGCGGGCCGACGGGCCAACCAGGCTCGCGCTGCTGGAAATGTACCGCGAACGCACCGGCACGTTGGCGGAAATGGCGGAGAATTCCCGTTTCTTCTTTGAAGAGCCGACGATTGACCCCAGGGCGTTTGAAAAATTTGTGATAAACAACGATGGCGCGCAACTGCTGCAAACCAGCCGCAAGATTTTGGAACCCGTCACGCCCTGGAACGTGCAGACGCTGCGGGAGCCGGTGGAACAAATTCTGGCCCTGGGGGAAAAGCGAGGCGCGGCGGCCCAGCCAATACGCGTGGCCGTCAGCGGCGGCTCCGTCACCCCGCCGGTTCTGGAGATGCTGGCGCTCCTGGGCCGCGAAACCACGCTGCGGCGCATCGATCAGACTCTCGCGAACGTGAAGGCAACATGATCACATTGTAATATTTTCAGACCAAAATTGGATGCGGCGGCCCGCTGTTTCTATTTCCAACTTCCATTATCCAATTCCGCCGTATCCGCGCTCATCCGCGTCATCCGCGGTTCCCGCCATTTTGCCTTAGCGCGGCCCCGTGCGACACCGCTATTTGGACCGGCAAGACCGCGGTAGCGGCAGGAATTATGAAACCGCTGATTACGCTGATTTACGCGGATAGGGACGACGGCATACCCGATTTCTCCGACAAAATAATTAACTCATAACATTAAAAACTAAAATGAAATCGGCGGCCCGCTGTTTCTATTTCCAAGTCCCGTTATCCATTTCCGCCGTATCCGCGTTCATCCGGGGGCGCCCTCTGGGCGATCTGTGGATTCGGTCGCCATCGGCACGGTTTTACCAAGTCGGCAGGAAAGCGTATGCTTGACGGGTGATGTTTCGCCGGGGCTGCGGCCTAATCTGGACGCCCGGCCAATGCCTCATTGCGCGGCGCCTCACTCGCGGAGAATTCTCATGTCTCGTCTTGAACAACTTAAAACCATGCTGGCGGAGGAACCTGCCGATACCTTCCTCCGGTATGGCGTGGCCATGGAATACGCCAAAGCCCAGCAACTGCCCGAAGCCTTGCAGGAATTTGCCGAACTGTTAAAGCGCGATCCAAATTATGTGGCCGGGTACTTCATGGCCGGCCGCACGCAGGAACAGGCCGGCGACGTGGCCGCCGCCAAACAGTTGTATGAACAAGGGGTTGAAGCCGCACGGCGCACGGGCGATACGCACGCCGCCGCTGAGATCGGTGACGCGCTGGCCGCGTTGCAGTAAAATACGAGCACCGGAGAAAAACGCGCGCGTGCGCCCCGGCAAGGAGTCTTTTGAGGAGGCAGTAAAATGAAGTACCGCAGGCTTGGAAAATCAAACCTGGAAGTCAGCGCCATCGGCTTGGGCTGCATGCCGCTGTCCATTTCGCCACAGCGCCCCACCGAAGAACATGCCATCCGCGTGATTCATGCCGCGATTGATCTGGGCATTACTTTAATAGACACCGCGGACGCCTATTGCATTGACGACACCGAACCGGGGCACAATGAAAGATTAATTGGCAAGGCGCTGGCGCAACTGCCCCCGGCCCGGCGGGAAAAACTCGTGGTGGCCACCAAGGGTGGACTGGTGCGCCCCGGCGGCCGGTGGGAACGCGATGGCCGGCCCGAACATCTGCGAAAGGTGTGCGAACAGTCGCTGCTGAATCTGGGCGTGGACCGCATCACGCTGTACCAATATCACCGCATCGATCCAAACGTGTCGCTGGAGGCCAGCATGGGCGAATTAAAACGGCTGCAGGAAGAGGGAAAAATTCAATACATCGGCGTGAGCAACTTTTCTGTTATGGAAATGGAGACCGCCGCGCAAACGGCCGCGTTTGTCAGCCTGCAAAATGAATACTCGCGCCAGCATCGTGCGCCGGAAACCGACGGCACGCTGCGCTACACGCGCGACAACGATCTGGCGTTTTTGGCATGGAGCCCCCTGAACGGCATCGGCGGCGCCAAAAATCTGGGCCGGCGCCATCCCTTCCTGGAATCGGTCGCTGAAGCCCATGGCGTAAGCCCGCACCGGGCCGCACTGGCGTGGCTGATGGGCCGGGGCCCGCAGGTTATTCCCATCCCCGGCGCCACGCGCATCGAAAGCGTTCGCGATAATGTTGAAGCCGTCAATCTGGTGCTGCGCAGCGAAGAATTGGAAGAACTTAACCGGCCAAAATCTTAAAAAGCAACCGGCCCGCCGTCGGACGTGGCGCGGGCCGTTTCATTTTGCTAAAGTGTCCTACAGGCGTAATCCCATGCGCTTCACCGAATCATTAATTGTCAACCGCATTCACGGCGCCGCCGCCGCCATCAGCGACCTGGCGCAGCAGGCGGCGGCCATCGGTGAAATGGGCCACCTGCTGGCTTCCACCATGACCAGCGGCCACAAGCTGTTGGCCGCCGGCAATGGCGGTTCCGCCGCGGAGGCCATGCATGTCTGTGAAGAACTTATTGGCAAATACCGTTCGCCGCGCCGGGCGTTGCCGGCCATTTGCCTGAACAGCGATTCCACCGCCCTTACCTGCATTGCCAATGATTGGTCGTTTCAAGAGATATTTTCCCGACAGGTTGAGGCGCTGGCGGCGCCCGGAGATCTGCTCATGCTGTTTTCCACCAGCGGCAACAGCGAAAATCTCCTGCGCGCCGCGGAAGCCATGCGCCAGCGCGGCGGCGTCACGTTGGGCGTCCTGGGCCGCGACGGCGGCAAACTGCGGCGCCAATGCAACCATGCGTTGGTGGTCCCCAGCGCCGATACCGGCCATGTGCAGGAAGCCCATCAGGTGTTGTTGCACCTGTTTCTGGAATGTGTCGAAGCCGCCCTGGAGGCCTCGGGCGCCCAAAAGGAAACACGCGGCGTGGAAGGAATGCCATGCACGGAGATCTCGGCGTGACGCCAAGTGCGCGCGGCACGCAATCCGCGGCTTCACGCGACGGCGTCCCGGCTTGGAGGCGCCTGCCAACCGGCGGGCTTCTGCTGGCCGCCGCGCTGGCCGCACCCGCAGGCGTCGCCGGCGCCCGTTCGCGCAACGCCGGATCATCCGGAACCGTGGTGCTGGGCGAATCACCCGCGTTCTATAACGCCCGCTGGCGCAAGCGTATGCGCAGGTATGTTGCTTTTTACCGCGCGGCGCTTTTCACGGGCTTTCAACGTTCCGCCTACCATAATAAACCATGGGACGCGCCGGCCGAACAGGCCCTGGCGTTACGCGCCGCCAACCAGACCCCTACCACTGGCCCAACGGCGAAGCGTTCTACCGCATCCTGTATTATTCTAATAAAGCCATTGCCGCCGGCTGCCGCGACCCGGAGATTCATCTGTTAAAAAGTCGGTCCCAGATGAAGCTGGGAATTCATCCGGCGGCGGCGGAAAAGGACGTGTTAAAGTATTACCCCGCCATGCAGCGCAGCGGGTATCCGCCCTGCCTGAAGGCTTATGATCTTATTGCCGCCCTGCACGCCGCCGCCGCCGTCAAGCCGCCCTGGCCCGGGGCCGCCCGCAAAGTCATGCTTACTAAACTCCAGCGCCTGTTCCCGGCGATCCTGGCGGAAAAGGGCCTGCCCGGCCCGGACGTTGTCGAATTAATGGCCCGCTACGAGGGCCTGTATAAAACGCTTTACGGCGCCCGGGCGCCGGCCCTGCGCCGCATGATCGTTCTTATCAACAAAGCCCGGCCGCTGCGGTCCGTGTGCTGGGATGTCAAGGGCATTTCTTACATTAACTACGCCTGGGACGCCCGCGGCTTTTCCCCCGCCGTTCCGCCCGATCGTCTGATTTTATTTGTTAAACGCCTGGCCGTTGCCCGCGCCGCGCTGCAGCACGCCTATGGCATCAACCCGCGCGATTACATGGCCGCCACGTTGATGATCATGGTGGACATGGGCCTGGGCCGGAAAATCCCCGACATGAACCGCTGGTTCCACCGCGCCATTGACGCCAATCCCGATGATTTCCTGGCATATTCCAAGAAGAAACGTTTTCTCTACCGCCGCTGGGGCGGCAGCCGCCATCAGTTGCTGCGCTTCGCCCGGCAATGCGCCGCCAATCACGGCTATGCCGGCGGAGTGCGGTTTATGGCGTGCCTCATTTACAACCATGTCGCGGCTTACAATGGAGCGGCCCTGAACCCGTACACCGGCAACGCGTTTTTCAAGCACGCCCGACGGTGGAAACGCATCGACGCCCTTTTCACAAATTATCTCCGCCGCTTTCCGCATGATTATTACCATCGCTGGTGGCTGGCGCAATACGCCGCCTGGTGCGGGCATTGGCGCATCGCCCGGCAACAAATCGCGCTGTGCGGGAAACACCTGCGTCCGCGGATTTTCGGATTAAAAAACAACGCCGCCATGCTGCGTGAGTTTGTCAAGACAGTCAACGCGCATGTGAAGAAATGAACGAACCGGGCCATCCCGGAGCACGCGCAGCATGAACGCAGGACGAAAAAAAAGTGCGTATGGGCATCCGCAATTGAGGCGGGCTTTATGGGGGGGGCGTTATGGGGGGTGGGCTTCCAGCCCGGCGTAGGTATGTCAACGCCAAGATTTGGCACTTGGCATGCGTGCGATCTGGCGGCCAAGATGGCCACCCCCCACTGGGGCGTTATGGGGGGTGGGCTTCCAGCCCAGCGTAA
>JAJZCU010000423.1 GCA_021828935.1 Planctomycetota bacterium
GGTCGCACCACTTTTAACACGACTCCGGGTCGTTGCCGTCGCGAACGAACCCACGAACGGCACGCCGGTATCGCTTCTCGCGGCGAACGCCGGCATGATCGTGATGAACCCGAAAATGAAAGCTGACATCCCGGCCACCAAACGCCTTGGGCTTACCACGCCACAAAGCCGTCGTTGACTTGGGCGATGCTCGGCGGCCCGCCGCTGCCGGCCGCGGTTATGTTTAGGTGCGCTGCGGAGAAAATCGCATTCCCGTCAGCCATCGCCGGGTTTCCGGTGAGCACCGCGTAGGTCAAATCTTCTTCCAGCCGCGAGCAGGCGTTGCCCTGCAACAGCGGGATGCGGCCAAAGGCGTCCAGATCGTCGTTGATGATCGCCTGCCGCGTGAGCTTTATGCCGCCGACATATTCGCCCAACTGGTAGGTTTCGCCGCCGTCGGTCATATTCTGAAACGTCACTTCGCCGCCCTGGGCGCGGGACACCAGCGACGGGCTTTCAGAGAGCAGCACGCGGTGGATGTTTTTGAAATCGGGCGCCGTGTTGCGCCGCGCGAATTCCGTCCACGTCGGCTTGGCGTCCAAGTACGCCTGGCGCAGGGTTTTGTTAATAGCGTCCAAAAGCAGCGACGGAAAATCGCCAATGGATTCGGCGAGCATCGCGAATCGGCCCCGGTACTTTTGGCCCACGGCCATGGCGATGATCTTTTCGCGCGACATCGTATCGGCGTCGCGCACGCCGGCCTGCGCCAAGTAGCGCCGGGCCAGGTCAACCACCGAAAGGTGTCGCCATTTGAGCGCGATTTCGTGCGGCTTTTCCAGCCGAACGCCGGCGCGAAGTTGGACCGCTTGCGGAATTACCGCGGCCAGCATGTCCACGGTTTGATCGTGGCCGACCGAAACAGGGTTGAGCGGCCTGTGCGAATTCTTCAGGGCGTTGAGCAGGGCCATGCGGGCCTCCTTGGTTGTCGCGCCCAGCGCCACCTGCTGCTCGGCCGCTTCGGGCGGCGCCTTGAGCACACGGGCCAGCGCGCGGATGGTTTCGGCGCGGCGGGTTTCAGCGGCCAGCACGGAAAGTTTCCGGCGGGGCCGCAGGACTACGCTGGCCTGCGCCGCCAACTCGGCGGCGCGTTTGCGCGCGGCGGGCGTCTTGGCGGCCAGGGCCGTGGCTTTGTTTAACAAAGCGGCGAGCTTCTTGATCTTGACCGCGGCGGCCTTCGGACTGCCCGGTTCGCTTTCGTCGGCATCGCCCTCTTCGTCGGGATCGCCGCCTTCGCCGTCCTCATCATCGTCGTCCTCGGGGCCGTCCGCGGCGTCTTCGGCGGCGTCGGTGGCCAAGGTGGACGGCTCGCCCATCGCTTCGACCTTCGTATTAACCTCTTCCTGTTTTTCAGGATCGAGCGCGTCGAAAAAAGACTGGGCCTGTTGATCGGATGCGGTGGACGGCAGGCCGTAGTCGCTCACCAGCAAACCCTTGAGTTTTGGATCCATAACATGGACCTCCTTTGTTGGGCCGCTTGGAGCGGCGGGTGTACTTGCCGCCGGCGCACGCGCGCCGGCTGATAACAAACCGTTGGGGTTGGCCGCGGGCTGGCCAACAATGTCAATTGCATTCACGGAAAACACGCGGGCCGCCACGCCCACCGGCTGACCGTTTTTGAGAATCGGTTCGGGCTCAAAGCCAATCACGGCTGAGAGGCCAAGATTTTCCGGGGATGCGGTCGCGACGTTTATTACATAAGTCCACACGTCGCCCAGGCCGGGCATGGACTTGGCGTATGGCCCAAGCCGCACATCGCCGCGGAGCGTGGCGCCTTCAATGCGGAAATTATTTACTTCGCCAATTAATGTTCCGGGCTGATCGACCGGATAGCCGTCCGGGCCCGCCGGCGGATGACCAAAGCGGCAGCGCGCCGGGGCGCTGCTGAGGCAGGCCATCATGGTTTCGAGAGTTTTTTGATCGACCAGAAAATCATGGCCTTGCGGCTCGCCGATGGTCATGATTGCGGCGTTGGCGATGACGCCGTTGGCGAGATCGACTGTCAGGCCCGCGCTGCTGATGCCGGCCAGCGCCACGGTGCGACGTTTGGCCGATAGCCCGGCCTTGTGGATTTCTTCCAGCAGGGTTTTGGCTTCGGCATAGACCTGCGGGTACTTGCGCACGCTGGCGCTGTCGCGCAGGCCCAGAACAGCGCGGTAAAACAGCTTCGGTTTTCCGCCCTTGATCTTGATCACCGGGTGGTGATAGCGGCCTTTGGTGTCCGGCTTTTCTTTTTCATCCTGCGCGAAAAAGTAACGCTTATATCTATCCCAATTATTTCTCCGCGGGCCCAGAATCTTGTTGCCGTCGGCGGCGGTAAACTCGAACGGGCTGTAGTCCACGGCGCCGCGGCGCAACAAGGCATGCGCGAATTCCAGTCCGGATTTATTAAGTACCAGCGGCATTGCCACCCTCCTGCGCTACGGCGGGCTCAAAGTTGTGGTCAATTTTTTGTTGGCCATTCTGCGGGCCCAACGGAAAGCCTTTGAACGCCGGGTTGGAAAGCGTCGGCGGCACGGCGGCCCATGAGTCGCACACCGAACCGGGCACGAAATTAAAATCCCAGCGCGTGCAATGCCAGCCGTTGGCGAACGTGCAAGTTTGACAATTTATGTCCGGGTCTGAAGTCCGCCGGTAATTGGGCGCGTTGAAGGCGCCACGCTCCGCGGCGATGTGCGGCTTGGGCCATACGCCAAGTCCATGCCCGGCCTGGGCGACGTGTGGACTTATGTAATAAACGTCGCGACCGCATCCCCGGAAAATCTTGGCCTCT
>JAJZCU010000424.1 GCA_021828935.1 Planctomycetota bacterium
TCGGCATGTAAACTCGGAAGTCGCCTGTCCGACGAAGGCACTTGTGTGGTATTCAGGTCACGGCCTCACCGGGATAACGTATTTTACGTGACCCGCGTTTAACAATGCGACAAACTCGCGCAAGTCTTTGGGAAGTTTCATCATTGCTCCGTTGCGCGTTAATAATATCCAACAGAATATCCAGACGCTGGGCGGGCGAAAGAGATTTGTAATAAGCCCGATCAGCGGCGTCCGCGGCGCGATGCGAGTTGAATTTACAGCCAGTTTTTTCCATGCCGGGATTATATCATAAAGCGCCAAAGAACTGTGCTTCTTGCCCCCGGCCAGCGCCTGAACTGGCGGTGTGATTCGACGGCCGGACGCCGTTTCAGCTAGCCCCCGAGGTTTCCGCGATAAGATTCGGCGTCGCCGAATGCGAGTTCAATCCAATGTGATCATGCGTCAAACTCAATGGGCCCGTTGACCAGCAGGTGCCAACGGCAGTCTTTAGTGGCGTCACCCGCGCCCAGCGCGCTGCGCAGCTTTTGGGGTCGCGGATGATGGCGGCTGACCCATTCGTGGATGGGGCCGGACAAATCCCGCTTTTGCAGGCGATCCAAAACATACCCCAGCCGCTGCGCATTGGGAACGTCGTCGACGTTGCGAACCGCCGCCAAAAGCCACGACGCGTTCAGCGACGGAAGCAGCCCTGAGATCACCGTGGCCACATTATCAAGATTGCCTGCGGACCTTGAAAATCGCGCCAGGTCCACCGCCGTGGTTTCGGGTGTGGCCGCCGCCACCACGCCCGCCGGCGTTTTCATTGCGACAGTGGCGGCGCCGGCCATGTATTTGCTGGCAAAAAATCTAATCTTGGCGCGGCCCACCGTGATGCGCCTAACCGAGCGGTTGGTCATCACCTGGAACTCCTGGGGCTGTTGATGTGAAGCGCCGTGCATGGCGGCGGCGCTAAGCAGGCCAACGTAGTACGGCAGTTTCATGGCCACCATCAGGTCACCAATAAACCACGCTGGCGGCGGCGCGGCGGCAGCGCGATATTCCAGAGGCACTATGGCGTAGAAATAGTTCTTAACCTTGACAACGCGGCGCCGCGCGGCCAAACGCTGCAGGCCTTTCTTCACAGCCTCTGCCGAAAGGCCGCTACCCGCGATGGCTTCTTGCCGGAGGAAGGTATAGCGCCCGCGCGCCTGAAGATCATCGATCCATTGTTCCAAGGTTCTGGCCATTCGCCCGACCTTAAATCATTCTGCAGTACGGGACACCAAGCGACCCTCTATGCAAACTGTTATATCGGCTGTTTTCCGTATGTTCAAATGCCCTTTTTTCCGACCACGCGGGCGCAAACAGGGGCCCCTAATACACGGCCCGTCGGCGGCGCGGTATGCGGCATTCCCCCGCACGACGGCACATTTGCGCAGCGGTCGCCCAGCAACGCCGCGGAATTGTGCCGCCGCCACGCGCCCGTCGCGGGCCGTTGGCCGGCGCGGGCGGCTAACAGGGTTGGTCACGGGTTTGAAATTTGCCGCGCCATGCACGTTCGGATGCACATTACGTTTCGGCGCTGGGCGCCGATGAGGCAAACGGCTCTGGCAACATTACGCCGTTCCCAATACTCAAAATCGAAACTAAAACTTTTGCCACACCCGCGGCCTCGCAGGCCACCCCCCAACGCTTGTCACACGCCAATAACCCGCGTATTCTTGACGATTCTCGGTTGTTGGAGTGAAAACGAATGCCCGGTTATAAGCCGCAGGATATTGAGGCCAAGTGGCAGGCCGTTTGGCGGGAACACAATGTTTTCGCCAGCCGGATGCGGCCCGGCGCGCCCAAGTATTATTGCCTGGACATGTTCCCATATCCTTCCGGAGAAGGGCTGCATGTGGGTCATCCGGAAGGGTATACCGCAACGGATATTGTAGCGCGGTACAAGCGCGGCCGCGGTTTTGCCGTGATGCATCCCATGGGCTGGGACGCCTTCGGCCTGCCCGCCGAACAATACGCCATTAAAACCAACACGCATCCGCGGCAAACCACGGAACGCAATGTAAACCGCTTCCGCACGCAGTTGCAGTCGCTGGGCTTTTCTTATGATTGGCAGCGCGAAGTCAACACCACCGACCCGGCCTATTACCGCTGGACCCAGTGGATATTTTTACAACTTTTTGATACCTGGTTTGATGAACGGCGGCAGAAGGGCCGGCCGATTGCCGAGTTGGCGGCGGAATTTGCCTCCGGCGAACGACCGCTTCCGCCGGGCGCCGCAGGCGTGCCCAGTACAACATGGGACCAACTTTCGCCCGCGGAAAAAAGCAAACTTCTCGCGCGGTATCGCCTGGCCTATGAATCAGAAATGCCCGTGAACTGGTGCCCCGGCTTGGGCACGGTGCTCGCCAACGAAGAAGTCATTGATGGCAAAAGCGAAGTGGGTGGATTTCCCGTCGAACGCCGGCCCATGCGCCAGTGGATGCTGCGCATCACCGCTTACGCCCAGCGCCTGCTGGACGGGCTTGCTGATTTGAATTGGAGCGAATCGCTGAAGCAAATGCAGCGCAATTGGATCGGTCGCTCCGAAGGCGCCATGGTGCATTTCCAGTTTGATCAGCCCATGTCGCCCGCGGCCCGGCCTCCGTTAATAGTTTTTACCACGCGCCCGGACACGCTCTTTGGCGCCACTTACATGGTGCTGGCGCCGGAGCATCCGCTGGTGAAAAGCGCACGGGATGGCGGCATTGTTCCGGACCAGTGGCCGGAAGGCACGCCCGCGGCCTGGCGCGGCGCCAGCCACGCGGCGCCGACGGACGCCGCGCC
>JAJZCU010000425.1 GCA_021828935.1 Planctomycetota bacterium
ACCCCCGCCGCCGGATTGGAACGCCTGCGCCGTGCTGGCGCCAACGCCGAGGCCGGGGGGTAATGCAGTTCGACGTCACAACCTGGCCCTTGGTGATTTCGCCGACGGTGCAGCCGCGTCTGTGCGCGGCGCATGCCGCAGAAGCTGCATATCCTCCCAGTTCGCCGTGTACTGATCATCTAGGTTCAGATCGTTTAGCAAGAGTCCCGGGGCGCCGTACCAATACGTACCGTGGCGCCAATGCGACGGTGTCGCGATCGGGTCCCACCCTCTTCCATAGATCTTGCTGATCCGGCTCACCTGCTGGCCACCGAACTGAACTAGATCGCCGACCAACACGGGTTCCCCAGGGTAATACACCGCGAACGGGGGGCGCGGCCCGTTTGGGTCCGCCGGCCCCATCGACCTGCAGACAAGCTCAATGCCTTCCCAGCTAGGCCCGAATAGGGCGACGTGGGACGTGCAGTTTAGGGATAGGCCCAAAAATTCCATGCGAACCGCCCGGCAGGTCGCGTCGAGGAAAACACCGGGATCGTAAGCAATTGCCTTCAGTGTCCAGCGCTCGCCCCCGAACTGTACAATATCGCCTAAGGCCGCTGTCGCACCGGCGTAGAAAAAGCCCATTGCAAAACCCTTTAAATATCAACACGCGCGGAACGATAGGCCTGGGGCATGGAAGCAGGCCGAGCGGCGCTGCGGCAGGCACGAGCTCAGGGGTTGCCGGGGCCGCTGCGGCGTCGCCAGCAGCGGGCCGCCATTGCGCCTTCGTCAGCAGGGCTCGAACCCGCTGGAAATGCTTGCGCCCCGCTGGGGCTTGCGAAAAGGGGATGCGCCGCCCCGTGTTGAAACACGGGACTAATATTGCGCGGCCCCGCCCGGGCCGGACGATGGCGCGTCGGCCGGGGCATCGCGGCGGGCATTTGCGGACGCCGCCGAAATTCAGCCGGCCCGCGGGCACTTTTGTTGTTAACCCACCATCGTTTTCCCGGCATTGCGCTGCGGCTTCATGCCGAGCTCTTCTCATGCGCCCATTCGGGCTATCAATAAATTTGCGGGGCCCGCGGTCATGCTGGAACGCCTGCCCAGCCGTGCCGCCGACGCCGGCCGGTGTAATCGCGCTGTTGATGTTGATACCCATGCAGTCCCATGTATTCACGGTCTTGGAACCGTTTGCATCCGTGGATGCTACCACGTCGCCGGGCGCGGTCAAAATAAAATTTCGTGTTTCGGCGGCGGGGGTGTGGCAAGTTTTTTTGGGGTGTGCGTGAAATCACGCCGCCGTCGGCAGCGCTGCGCGCCACGTTTCCGTCGCCGACGGCCCGTTTCCGCACCAGGCACCCCGCACCGGCGTGGACTTGTGCCGCCGCCACGCGCCCGTCGCGGCCCAGCGGGGCCAGTGTGCCGGCGCGGGCGGCTAACAGATATGGTCACGGGTTTGAAATTTTTGCTGCCGTCCGCGTTCGTATGCACATAACGCTTCACCCCGGTCGCCGGCGCGCGCCGGCCGCGGCGCCACCGGAAGGCTATATGTTCCCCGTCGTATCCGCGTTTATCCGCGTCATCCGCGGTTCACGTCGTCGTGAATCTGTGTAATCCGCGGGCGGCGGTGAATTCGGCAGCCGGCAGCGCCCGCGCCGGCAACAAAAGGAATTGCAAGAAAGTGGCCCCGGATTTCCATCACGGGGCTGTGCTCACACACACGACGCGACCGTATATCTGTGTAATCTGTGGATGGTCGTCGCCCGCTGTGTCGCCGTGCCGCCGTGAAAGGATGGAGCGTTTTCGCACCTTCATCTGCCGTCGCGGTTCCGCGCAAATTCAACCGTCCCGCGGGACTTTTTCTATCATTCTTCCCGGTTCCCGGCATTGCGTTGCGACTTTATGCGGGGCTATTTTTCCAGCCGCCCTTCGGGCTACGGTTTCGGTCGGGAATCCGGCTTGTTATCATTTAAGGCGACCAGCCATCTCGGCGCCCCGCCCCCGATAATCCATTGGATATAAATCTGCGCCGCAATGCGTGGCGGTTCACCGTGTGACAATCACTACGCGCTGCGCCGTCGTATCGGCGTTTATCCGCGTCATCCGCGGTTCGCGTCGTGAAATCCATCTTACTCTGCAATCCGCGGGCGCCCTCCGGGCCATCCGTGGGTTTGGTCGTCGCGTCGTCGCCGTGACGCCGTCGTAAAATCTGTGAAAATCTGCGCAATCTGTGGATGGCCGGTCGTGCCGCCCTGGGTGAATTAATCCAAACGCGAGCCGCGCGATCCGCCGCTGCCATTTGCAAAGCAGCGGCCAATGCGATATTGATGATGATCAATACTGACCTTGAGCTTGCTTAGGATGGCGGTGTTTGCCCCGAATGCGAATAATCCCGTTCTTTTTTCCAAGTGAGCTGCTTCGGGTGCGACAAAACCCTTGCTTGGTCGTTTGAATCTCTGGTGGAACCATAACGCCATTGCCGAATGCGTGTTTCAAGGCCAATTGGCCAAACACGCCCCGGCAACTGGACGTAAAGAACATGATCGTCGGCCTTGAAGCCCGAACGCCGTAAAATTGAAAAGTCACGGATCGATGATCCCCTTGATCCTGCTCATTGATCCTTGATCCTTGGTCTTTGATCTTTGACCCTGGACCCTTGATCGTTGATCGATTTATTCTGGAGCCGCTATTAATGCGAGGTTTGCGTAATTTTGTTCTTTTCTGTGTGCTTGTCGCCCTGTGTATCGCAGGATATTTCTGGTGGAAAAAGACTTCCGAAAAGACCCCTAACTTTATTTTGGCCCACATTGACGACCGCGTAT
>JAJZCU010000426.1 GCA_021828935.1 Planctomycetota bacterium
GGCATTGGTTTGCCTCCACCACCCCGGCGAGAACGCTCAGGCGAACCTCGTCGGCGCCAATTCGACAGTCTTGACCGTCCTTCACCGGCAATGGCTCAATGACAACCGGGCCGCCCACAGTACGGGCAAATTCCAGTCCCAACAAATTATGGGCGGGCCCCGTAATTCTTACAACCTTGTACCAATCATTTTCCTGAATGAATTGCATAACTTCCTCAAAAAAAGCTGGGGGCTGAGAAGCGAGCTTGATTCATCGTGGACATTGAGGTGGTGGCCGGCGCCAATGAGGAAGCGGTCGTGGTTCCGGCGATGGACCGAGCCGGCGGCTATATAGCCCCGGCCTTGGCCGGGGTTTTGCCGCCGCCCGCGATCGATCCACGATTTGTAGACTGATCCCGCCGCACGCCGTGCGCGTGAACCGGTTCCGTGGGCCGCATCCGCATTCGTTACGGCCACCACATGGCGTCGGGCCTGGCCGACGGCGCCTATCACGCCGGAAATTTGTTTCGCGCCCCCGCGCGTCCGCGGTCGTGGCTGACCACTAATCATTGGCGTGGAATTTGTTCCCAACGAACGCGGGATTTTGTCTGTGGGCCCCGGCGCAAACATGCCGCATGCCGCGCTGCCGACGAACGCGTGTGCCATGTCGGGAAACCGGTACGCGCCCCCGCGCGTCTGCGGACGCGGCTAATAGTGGGCGCGAAGTTTGTCCGCAACGAAAGTATGGGCGGATGGTGGACGGCGTGCGGAACGAATTTTGGCGCTGCGGCCGGCGCATCGGCGACCGGGGTGAAGGCGCTATGTGCATACGAACGCGAACGGCATCAAAAATTTCAAACCCGTGACCGTTCCTGTTAGCCGCCCGCGCCGGCCCCACCGGGCCGCGGCGGGCGCGTGGCGGTGACACAATTCCACGGCGTTACAGGGCGGCCGGTGCGCGAATGTGCCGTCGCGCCGGTTTGTAGAAAGCGTTCGCCGGCAGTTTTTTATGGCGGCATCTACGCCCTGGTTCGCGGTCCGTTTCGGGCGCCGTCGCGTGCTGCCCCTTGCCATGGCGGCGCGTGAACGTGCGCGCAATGCAGTGCATGCATAAGATTCGGCGGCCAAGATGGCCGCCCCCCATTGTTCCCTGCGAACGCACCGTTCGCGGTCCGTTCCGTGGGGCCGCGAGCGGATCGCTCGCCGCCGCCCAGCCGCGGCCGACATGCACGTTGTCGCGCAACACATTGCTCCCGGCGGCGCAGGTGAGAAGATGCCGCAAATATCGGGGTTTTCATCAGCCCAGTACAGTGCTCTGGCCGCCAGGCGCCGCCGGGCAGCGTCGCCAGCCGCCCCCAAATTGCGGCGGCGCCATTCAGTTCAGCGGGCCCTTCGGCGGCGGCGCCCGGTCATCCGGCGAGTGAAACAGCACCAGGCCCGCGTCGCGCAGCAGTTCCCACAGGCGACGAACCGTCCGCACATGCTCCGGGTTCGACGCGGTCAACATGTCGATGCCGTCAACGACGATCAGGCTGCCACGCCCTTCCAGGCGCCGCACCCGGTACGGCGCCGGCAGCTCTGGCACCCGGCCCCAATGGTCCGCTACGTATGTCAGCCAGCCGGGCCGCGGTCCGGTGCAATCCCGCCGGTGCGGAAACGCCGCAAGATCAGTCTCGTAGCTGGACGCGGATCCCATATCCGGTTCCCAATGCCGCACGGCGATCTCCATAAGCCCGGACAGATATTCCGCTGTTAGCATGCGGCCGCATTCTTCGGGCGTGCGCACACGGCTAAATTGGAGCAAGCACAGGTTGGGCAGCGGCGCCCCTACGATATGGCCGCTCCCGCTAACGAAGTGGCCCCAGAGCGGGCCCAGAGCGCCGGGCGGTCCGGTGAAAAATACAATGAATGGCACTTCCTCTTTAGGGCGGAGGCCAGCGCCGCGCCGCGCGCGGGAAACTTTCAGCACCCGGCGCAGCCACCCTTCGCTGAGGTATTCCAGGCCGCGGGGCTCGGTGCGTGCCGATTTGCCCATCGGCCCAAGCCAGCCCAGTGCCTTATCAAACGCCCTCATATCCCTGAAGAAGCCCGCCGCGCGCGCAGCGCATTCGTCCAGCGACTCCAAGCGTTCGCGCCACTGCACGTCCATGCGGAGGTGTTCCGCCCTTGTTTTTACCGCTTTCGCCATTGGCACCCCTAATCCGGTGGCGTAAATTGGACTGTAAGCTTGCCAGCCTGCTCGTACAGATCTCTGAACGTAGCGGCCACATCCTCCTCCGCGACGTGCCAAACGATCGGAACGCCGTTGGCCGCTTCCACTTGGGCCTCAGCCTGTTCAGCCAACTTTGCGCCGCCACGAGACCATGGCTGCCAGTTGCCGCCCTCACCAAGAAATTGACTGTAATTGAATTTTGCCTCAAGCAGCGTCCCGGCCTCCGCGTCGAAGCCGTCAAACTTCACGCCGTTCAGCAAGAATGCCTCCCCGGCGTGCCCGGTGATCTGCTCTTGATAGTCCCTGGCCGCTTGGCTCCATGCCCCCTGGTCCGCCGGCACCCATTGGCCAAAACAATTATTATGCACCCACAGCGCGTCAACGCCAAGCGTGCCGGGCGTGGCGCCCGCTCCGCCCGTCGCCGGCTCCACAAAATAGGTGTGGTCGTTGGCGACGGTGAAGTTGTAAACCTGCACGCCGTTCGCTTCGGCTTCGCTGCTGGTTCCCAACACCATGGCGGACTGGCCGTCCGGCGTGGCCAGTTGTTCCCCAGCCTGCAAATCCTCCGCACTGACAAATCCCTGCCCCTGCACATAAAACGGATGGC
>JAJZCU010000019.1 GCA_021828935.1 Planctomycetota bacterium
GCGGTTGCGGTTTGGCGGCGGTCCTAGGCCTTCCCCCGTTGCTCGCGGGTTGTCCGGGTAAAACATTGCTCCGAGGATTTTTATGAACTTCAAAACCACGCTCTTCGCGCTGGCCGCTTTAATTATTCTGGCCGCCATATTTGTTTATGTGCAATTTCATAAGCCGCCCCGGCACGCGGCCAAACCGGCGCGGCAGGTGTTTGCCACCGCCCTGCCCAAACTTAAAAGCCTGACCATCCACCGCCGCAACCACCAGACGCTGGCCTTCGCGCAGAACAAGGGCGTCTGGTGGATGACCAAGCCGCTGCATACCACGGCCCGCGCGTATCGGCTTACCGCCCTGGCCTCTTCGCTGCGCCGCATCAAGTATATCAAGAAATTCCGCCTGAGCGCCAGCGGCCCCCATTCGCCGGCCGCCACGGGCCTGGCCCACCCCAGCGCCACCGTGCAATTTATAGATGGCCGTGGCCACAGCCATAGCCTGGCCCTGGGCGCCCGCCGCGCCTCCGGCGGCCTGTATGCCCGGCTTCTGCCCAACGGCCGCACGCTGTATGTGCTCCATAGCCAATGGCGCCAACGCCTCACCCATCCGCTGGCCGGATACCGCTCCCGCCAACTGGCCACGGCCTCAGCCAGCCGCATCGTTGCGCTTTCAATTGCCCACCGCAAACAGACGGTAAACATTCACAAAGTAGGCAAGAAATGGATGATTGAACAGCCCATCACCACCCTGGCCGACGCCAAGGTGATCAACCATATTGTAAGCAACTTAACCTACCTGCAAGCCAATGCGTTCGCCCACATCTCGCCGCGGGCCGCCGGCCTGACGCCGCCGGTCGTGCGGGTCACGCTGCTGGAAAAGCCCCGTGCCCACCCGCCCGTGGAAAATCCCCGGCCTGTGATTCCGACGGCGAAAAAACCGCCCGCCAAACCGCAACCGCTCCAGCACATTGTCGTAAATTTTGGGCATTACACCGATCTCACCCGCAAATTTGTCTATGCCTCCCGCCCCGGCGATCCATCGGTGTTCACGGTTGGCGCGGACATCTTTAAGTCTGTGAATAAGCACCTAAGCGGCTTGCGTGATTCCGCCGTGCTGCCCATGGCGCTTAATGGCGCAACGTCCATTCGCCTCGGCGCCAGCGCAGCCACGCCGCTTGTGCCGGCCAATGTTTCCCTGTTAAAAATCGGCGCCCACTGGACCATGCATGCCCCGCTGGGCCACGCCATGCTTACGCTTCCCGCCAGTGCCCGCACAATAAAGGCGCTCCTCCACGCCTTGCACATGCTGCATGCCAACAAATTTGTGGACGGCGCCGGCAATCTTTCGCAGATCGGCTTAAAGCCGCCCGTCCGCACCATCACGCTGACCCTGCCAGGCCGCAGCCGCGCTGAAACGCTGCTGGTCGGCCGGCCGCAGAAAGCGCAACCGGTAACGCCCGTCATGCTTGCGGGCCAGCCCACCGTGATGCTGGTGCAAAACGGCGACTTAAAAGGCACGGACCCGAATATCTTATCATTGCGGGCCCATGCCATCGCGTCGTGGCAGGCCCAGAGCGTGCAAAGCATCGCGATTAAACAAACCGGCAAGCCGCCCCTCATGCTGGCCCGGCAGAAAAAACATTGGATGGCAAATGTGGGGAAAGCCGTCCCTGCCCGAGCCAACGCTTCCGACGTGACCATGTTGTTGGGAAGCATTGATCCATTAACGGCAAAGAAGTGGCTGGCCACGCGTCCGGTGAAATCCGCAGCGAAACTACTGGCCACCGTGGCGATCCGTTCCAGCGCCGCACCCGCGGCAGCCGGGGCGGCGGCCATGCAAAAGGCCATGGTAGGCCCGCAAATGGCGCACGCGCAAACCACCACGCTGCAACTGTTCGCGACCGGGGCGCCGACAAAAGCAAAAGGTGTTGTTAAACAACCGCCGGCCGCGCCGGGGAGGTACATGGCGCAACTTTCCGGCGAACCGCTGGCCGGAATTCCCGCCTCGGCCGAGGACTGGGCGTTTGTCCCGCAACAGAGCCTGGTCAACGAATTGCTGCACACGCAGTACGCGAAACCAATAAAAAAGGCAAAGCCCACAGCATCAACCGCTATGCCCCCAAAGAAGAGCGCCATTGAACCGGCCAAGGCCCCGGAGACATCGGCAGCCAAGGCGCCGCCGCGCCCGCCCGCCCTGGCGCCGGCGAAATCAGTTAAAAAATAAAGACCGCACGGCCCTATTTCCCCGGCCGCTTCGCGGCGATGCGCACGCGCTGGCCATTTTTTAGGAAGTCTGACGGGCTGACCACCACGCGCTGACCGGGCTTGAGGCCCTGGACAACTTCCACGGTCACGCCGTTGTCGTGGCCCAGCACCACGGGTTGCACATGCACCACATTTTTGCGGTTAACGACCACCACTTCCGGGCCGTGCGTCACAACACGCAACGTATTGTCCGGCACGCGCACCGGTGGGTGGCGTTGCGCCAAAACCAGTTGGGCACGGACAAACATGCCCGGCAGCAACCGGCCTTTAGGGTTGGGCACATCAATTTCTGTTAACAGCGTGCGGGTGTTGGAGTTTAGTGCGCCGGCGGAGCGGGTGATTTTGCCTTGGAAAATTTTTCCGGGGTATTGGCTGGCCAGCACATTGGCGTATGTGCCCGGGCGAACCAGGGCGGCGTCGCTCTGGGGAACAAACACGTAAATGCGCACGGGATTGATTTGGTCCAGCGTGAAGAGACTGGAGACGTTGGCGGCGGATCCGGACGTTACCAGCGTGCCCACGTCGATGTTGCGGGCAGTGATGATGCCGGCATAAGGCGCGGTGACATTGGCGTAACTTTTTTGGATTAATAAATTACGCACCGCGGCCTGGTTGACTTTCACTCCCGCGGCGCTGGCGTTGACCTTCAGTTGTTGGTCGATGACATCCACGGGCGAGGCGGCGCCTTTGGATTGCATGTATTTTTCGCGACGTAAAAGATTGGCGTTCAGCGCTTCATCGGCCTTGGCCCTGAATAGATTGGCCTTGGCTTGGCGCAATTGGGCGTCAATGTCGGGCGTGTCGATGGTGGCCAGCAACTGGCCAGCCTTTACGTGCGTGCCAATGTCCACCAGCCATTTCTTAACATAACCGTTCACGCGCGAATGAATTTGCGTCTGCTGAAAGGCGTTGACGTTGCCCGGCAGGGTTAGATGCACCACGAACGACCGCGTGAGCACCGGCGTGACGCGCACCAGCGGCGGGTCGGTGGCCACGCGATGGGCGGCGGCGTTTAGCTTTTTTTGGTTGGCCAGACGGGGCAGGAAACCGGCCAGAAACAAAATGCCAAATATAGCCAGCACCAACACGACCACCAGCAGCACCCAGGGCAGACGCGTGCGCGGCGCAACAGGCAGCGCCTCGCGCGGCGCCCGCACGGCGTTGGTCCCGGCCGCGTCGCGATCATACAGTGGCGAACCGGCGGGGCTTGATTCAATAGCAACATTGCCGTTGCCGTTGCCATCGCCTCCAGATGCGGGATAAACCGACGAGGCGCCGGACAAACCTTGATCCTCGGCTGGCGTGTTCGGGGTCATCGCAGTTCCTCTTCAATTTCTAATACCGGCGCCTTGTGGCGCAGGGCACTGTACACCAGCGGCACAAACAATAGCGTGGCGAACGTTGCCACCGCCAAACCGCCGATCACGGCCAGGCCCAGCGGCGCATTCTCAGTGCCGCTCAAGGCCATGGGCAACATGCCAATAATCATGGCGAACGCGGTCATGATCACCGGCCGCAGCCGGGTCATCCCCGCGGAGAGCGCCGCATCATGGGCGTTGTATCCGGCGGCGCGCTGGTCATTGGCAAACGTAACAACCAAAATGCTGTTGGCCGTGGCCACGCCAATGCTCATGATGGCCCCCATCAAACTTGGCACGCTGATGGCCGTATGCGTGGCGTACAGCATCCACAAAATGCCGGCCATGGCGCCGGGCAGGGCCATTAAGATAATCAGCGGGTCCAGCCACGACTGAAAGTTAATAACCATGATGGCGTACACCAGCACCACGGCAAAGATCAGCCCGTAGGCCAGTCCAACAAACGAAGAGTTCATGCTGCGCACCTGCCCGCGCACCGTGACCAGTGTCCCTTTGGGCACGTCTTTCTTCAGCCTTTTCAGAACCCGCTGTACGCCGGAATACAATGACCCCAAGTCCGTGCCCTGCGGCGCGGCGTACACGTCATAAACCGGCTGCACGTCAAAATGGTTGATATTCAATGGCACGGAACCATGCTTGATCGCCGCGATATTGCGCAGCAGTTGCGGAGGACCGCCCGCGCCCGGAACAATCGGCGTGTTTTTGAGGTTACGGATGGAATGTATGCGGTACTGCGGCGTTTGCACCGCCACCTGATAGTTCACGCCGTTCTTGGGGTTTAACCAGTAGTTGGGCGCCGCCTGTTCGCTGGACGCCAGTGAAATTAACAAACTATTGGCCACGGCGCGCTGGGTTACGCCCAACTGGTCGGCCAGGGTGCGATTCACATGCACGCGCAGCTCCGGCCCGCCCATGATCTGGTGAATGTTCACGTCCACCGCGCCGGGAATTTCAGAGACCTGCCGTTGAATTTTTTGAGCCAGCGCATAATCCTGTTTTGCGGTGAACACGCTGCCGCGGATTTGGATGTCCACCGGCGCCGGCAGTCCGGCGTTCAGAATTTGGCTGACAATATCGGCGGGTTCAAAAAAGAACGTCATGTCGGGATATTCGCGGCGCAGCACGCGGCGTAACTTGGCCACATATTCGGCCGTGGGGCCGTGGTTCTTCTTCAGCGCTACTAAAATATCGCCATCCGCGGGGCTGATGGTGGCGGAATTGCCAAAGGCCAGATTGATGCCGCCGGCGGGAATGCCGATGTTATCAAGAATCACCTTGATCTGGCGGTCGGGAATGACCTGCCGGATGGTATGTTCAACCTGCAAAAAGCGCTTTTCAGTGACTTCAATGCGCGTGCCGGGCGGGCACATGGCGTGCAGTTCAAATTCACCGGCATCCACGGATGGAAAGAAATTGCGTCCTTCGTAGGGGTAAAGAAAGCAGGAGCCGATCACAAAAAAGGCGAACAGCGCCGCCACCAGCGCCCGATGTTCCAGGCACCAGGCCAGCACGGCACCGTAAGTATTGCGGAACCGTTCGAATAGGTTGTCAAATTTGTCGTGAAAGCGCCAGAGCCAGCCTTTTTTCTTTTTCCTGGGCTCGCCATGGGTATGAACGTACTTTGGATCCGTGTGCCCGCCGTACATTTCCGCTTCGCTTTCCAGCAGATAATGAATCATGGTGGGCACGAGGGTGCGCGACAGCACGTAGCTGGCCAGCATGGCAAACACCACCGCCATGGCCAACGGCACGAACAACGACTGCGCCGCCCCGTGCAGGAAGACCACCGGCACGAAGACGATGCAAATGGAAAGCGTGGAAACGAACGCAGGCACGGCGATTTGTTGTGAACCGTCAAGGATCGCCCGGGTGAGATTTTTCCCCTCATGCAAATTACGGTGAATATTTTCAATGGCCACAGTGGCGTCGTCAACAAGAATGCCCACCGCCAGGGCCATGCCGCCCAGGGTCATGATGTTCAGCGTTTGGCCCAAAAAATACAGAATGACGATGGACGTTAAGATGGACAGCGGAATGGAAAGAGCCACAATCAACGTGCTGCGCCACGATCCCAGGAACAGCAGAATCATCAACGCCGTGAGCACGCCAGCGATGAGGCCTTCGCGCACCACGCCATAGATTGAATTTTTCACAAAAATTGATTGATCAAACAACTGCGTGATGTGCAGCGATTTTGGCAACGTGGCCTGGATGCGCGGCAGGGCCGCTTTCACGCGCCGGACAATATTCAGCGTGGACGCATTGCCGGCCTTGAGAACCGTGAGCATGGCGGCGCGATGACCATTCGTATGGACCATGCTGGTCTGCACCGCGAAACCGGAATAGACATGGGCCACGTCCTTAATGTAAACCGTGGTCCCATGAACGGTTTTTATGGGCAGGTTGTTCAATTCCTTCAGCACGCTGGGGCTGCTGTTCAGCCGCACGGTGTAGTCTTGTTTCCCCATCTTTGCATCGCCGGATGGCAGCACGAGATTCTGCGCATTAATTGCGTTGGAAACATCCAATGGAGAAAGCCCGTAGGCGTACAGCTTGCGCGGGTCGATCTGAACCATCACCTCCGGCGACTTGCCGCCGTACGGAAGCGGTAATTGTGCGCCCTGCACGGTGGCCAACTGCCCGCGAATGAAGTTCAGGGCAAGGTCAAAAATTTTCTGCTGCGATAGTTTGTTGCTGCTTAACGCCAGTTGCAAAATGGGCACGTTGGCGGCGTTGTATTGGATGATCAAGGGGGGCGTAATGCCCGGCGGCATAAGGCGCAGGAGGGTTTGGGAAATGGCGGTAATCTGCGCCACCGCCCCGCCGATATTCGTGCCCTGATGAAAGTAAACCTTGATGACGGCCACGCCCGTGATGGACTGACTTTCAATCTGCTTGATGTTGTTGACCGTGGTGGTCATGGCGCGCTCGTTGATCGTAACGATGCGTTTTTCCATCTGGCTGGGCGAAAGGCCGGGATAAGTCCAAATGACCGAGACCACGGGAATGTTGATATTGGGAAAAATATCGGTGGACATGCGGCTGATGGTCACCAAGCCCAGCACCACGATTAGCAGCGCCATGACCACAAACGTATAAGGCCGGCGCAGCGCCAGCCGGACAAACCACATGCATCACCGTATTGGAACAAAAGTCTGGGAATTTTTCCGGGAAGTTTTGCCGTGCGTTCTTCCGCGCCGGCGACGATCGGGCGCCGGGCCTGAACCAGCGGCGGAAACGCCAATCATCGCCAAGGCGGGCACAATAAGCTGCTTGATAATTAATGGATCATTGCGAATGCGCGCCTGCATCAGGCCGCCCTGCAAGAGGCAGAACAACGCTATTCCCATCGCCTGCGCGTCCAAATCGGGCGAGATATCGCCTGAACGCTGCCCGTCGATCAAGGCCGTGGCAAACCATTCACAGCGCTGCCGGGCAATATCGGCCACAGTCTCGCGGATTTGGGCTTCCTGGCGGCTGCATTCCAGGCCAATGCTGCCATGCACGCATCCGGGCACATAGCCCAAGGCGGCTTTCTTATCGCGTTGCCGCTCATAAATTCGCGCAAAATAATTGGCGATACGTTCTACCGGGGGAACCTTCGCGTCAAAGATTTCGCGCATTTCCACGGCGCGCAACTGCCAATTCGCGTCCAGCGCGGCCGCCACCAATTGGGCCTTCGATGAAAAGAAATAATAAAAGCTGCCTTTTTGCACGCCGGCGTGGCGGCAGATTTCCTCCACCCCCACCGATCCGTAGCTGTTCTTCCAGATCAGATCAATGGCGGCTTCAAAAAGACGTTCTTTGGCGTCGCTGTTTCGGCCCATGGGAGGAAGTGTAGTTGACCGGTCGGTCAAATTCAAGTGGGGGTAAAAATGGCGGAAACGGCGGGATCAGCACAGTCTGCGGAAAAGGGCCCTACGCTTCTTCCTGTGAACTTATCATGCGGTAGCCCACGCCGCGCACCGTGTGGACCATCCAATGAAAATCGGCCAGTTTTTTGCGCACGGCGGTCACATGCACATCGATTGCCCGGTCCGTCACCATGACCCCCACCCCCATGGCGCGGTTCATCAATTGATCCCGCGATAGCACGCGACCATGCGCCGCCACCAATGCGGTTAATAATTTAAATTCCGTCCCCGTTAGGTTGATCGGTTTGCCTTCCAGCGTCGCTTCATGGCGGGATTGGTCAATCACCACCGGCCCCACCGCCAGCACGGTTGCGGTGGACTCCGGCGCCGCCTTGCGGCGCAAAATGGCGCTCACGCGGGCCATCAGCACTTTCATGGAAAATGGTTTGGTAACATAATCATCCGCGCCCAGGGACAGACCCACGATAATATCCGTCTCCTCGCTTTTTGCCGTCAGCATCACCAGCGGGATACCCGCCGTTTGATGGTCTGATTTCAGTGCGGCGGCAACCTCCTGACCAGACAGCCCGGGCATCATAATGTCCAGAATAACCAGATCGGGGGAATGGCGTTGTGCCAGGTCCAGCCCGGTTTTGCCATCGTAGGCGTGAAGCACCTCAAAGCTGTGACGCTGCAAGTTCATTGAAATTAAGTCAACAAGGTCGCGTTCGTCATCGACCACCAGGATACGTTTCTTTCGCGCCATAGTTGCCGCTCCTAAAGCCGGGCTCTCCGGTCGCCAATCCTGTGTAAGTTGCTCTGCCGGTCCGTAACTGTCAAGGCGGCCAAAAATTGTTTAACTTTTTCTTAACATAAGCTGTCCTGGCGCCAGACAAATTGAAGACGAAAAAGCACAATTCTCAAGCGCCGTGCGTACCGTGGGCGGTTTCCCTTTTAACCGCGGATTCCGCGGATCACGCTGATAAGGGCAACGTGTGCTATAGTCTCCCAGCCCTGCGGCGTCGGCAGAAAGGAAACCCGGCGCCGCGGCTTAAATAGTTCTGATTGGAGATTTTTTTATGCGTGCCATCATCATGAACAGTGTCGGAGGCCCCGAAGTGTTGGTGGAAAAGGACGTTCCGACGCCCGTGCCCCGCGGCCGGGAATTACTTATTGCAGTGAAGGCCGCGGGCGTAAACCCAATTGATTACAAGATTCGAAAATCCGGCGTATTCGGCGCCGGGCCCGGCCGAATCCTGGGCTTCGACGTTGCAGGCGTGGTCCATGCCGCCGGCCCTGAGGCGCAGGATTTCAAGCCCGGCGATGCGGTTTTCTATGCCGCCGAACTGGCCAAAAATGGCGCCTATGCTGAATTTCATGTGGTGGACGAAACCATTGTTGCGCGGAAGCCGAAAAATTTGGATTTCAATTCCGCCGCCGCCCTGCCGACTGCCGGCCTTACCGCCTGGCAGGCGCTCATTGACCGCTGCCATTTGACGCTGGGCCAAACCGTGCTAATTCATGGCGGCTCGGGCGGGGTGGGCTCGATGGCCGTGCAGCTTGCACATGCCGCCGGGGCCATTGTATTTGCCACCTGTTCCGGCAGGAATATGGATTTAGTGCGTTCAATGGGCGCCGACCGGGCCATTGATCACAAGACGGAAGATTTTTCACAGATTATCAAGCATGAAGCTGCGTCCCATGGCGCGCCGGCAGCGGAGCCGGGCGGCGCGGCGGATGTGGTCTTCGATTGCTTCGGCGGCGATTGCGTGGTGCGCAGTATTCCCATCACGCGCAACGGCGGAAAAATCGCCACGATTGTTAACGCCAATGGTGATTTAAGTGCGGGCTATCGGCGTAATATCAGCCTGGAATACGTGTTCCTCAACCGCGGCCGCGCACAACTTGAAACGCTGGCCAGCTTGGCGGAACGGGGGCGAATAAAGCCCATCGTCCGCGCCGTCCTGCCGCTTTCCGCGGCCGCCGAAGCGCACCGGCAACTGGAAGCCGGCGGCGGCTTTGGAAAAATCGTTTTGCATGTGGCGGATTAAATTGACAACGCCGTTGGGGCATCGCATGTGCGCTGCACGGGATGGCGTCACCGGGCAGAGCCATTGGCATTGCAGTTATTTGTTATCTTTGGACGCTTTGGCCTCAACAGCCCGGGCGATTAATGGGGCAAAGCGATGCAGGACCTCAATTGTGATGTCTCCTTTTTGGTACAACCGATACCACTCCCGCCGTTGTCTCATGACCCGCTCGTCATCGCGCAGGTGCAATCGAATGAGCGTCTGTTGGGCTAATGCGCGTCTTTCGGCCGGGACCGCTTCTGTTACCCGCAATTGTAAGTCGGGCAGGGTGATTTCAAACCAGCCATCGCGAACCTCGACGGGATCAAGTACCACCCCTGGGCCGGCCGAATGCTTGCTGCTATTAATCCATTGCGAAGCCAGGCGCTAATTGCTCCATTCATAAATAAGATTTTGATCGGCGGCGCAGGGCACGAAATGGTCCACCGTTGGCGACGGTTCATACATGGCACAATAGGCACAACGGTCGTGGAATGCCTCCTTAAGTCTGGGCAGCAACTCGGTCCAAAAATTTTGCGGACGCCAGCCCTTGCGTTCGCTTGGCGATGTCGGCTTTGGATGGTTTTCAAGCCACCGGAGGCCGCGCTGGCGCACGCGGGCATCGAAATCTTCCGGTTCCGGTCCGGGCGAACAAGGGATCATGGCGCCACGGTTTCATGGGCCACGATCCACCGTGGCCAAAAGGAGTCGTGTCCGGGCAACACGCGGTGAAGCTCCAGATCAATTTCATTCTTCGTGCGCAGGTCCGGCGGCAGCGCCGATTTCTCGTCGCCCATATACGCCTCAGCGGCCTCAATGGCGCGTTCGGCTTCGCGCGACCGCGCCTGTTTTAGACCGAAGACATCGGAAACCAGCCAATTTACGGCATCGCCCTGCTTGGCCCATGGTTCATTAATCGCCACGACGTCCCGTTTTTCAGGGCGCATGACGAAGGTTATTAAACGATCCACCTCGGGATCAAACCGGGGTTCCACGGACGCGAGGATCAACGGCGCGTGGGTGGTGGCAATGATCTGAATGGCCGGGTGCGCCGGGGCGCCGTTCAATTTTGCCATCACGTCCAAAAGCGCCGGCAACAAGCGGCGCTGCCACTGCGGGTGCAAATGGGCTTCGACCTCGTCTATCAGCAACACCAAGTGATTCAAAGGCGGCTGCTGCAATATGTCGGACGCGGAGCGGTGCTCGGACCATGTCCATACCAGCAAATATGCCAGCGCCAAAATACGGCGCATGCCCGCGGACGCCAGCGAAAGCGGTACGGCGCCGTAGGCCAGTTCCAATGTCGGCTCATCGCGCGCGTCCAGGAGCGACGAACGCACCGGTTTACCCGGACGCAGGATTTCATCTTCATGCGGCGAAAGGGCCGCGAGAACTTCGGTGAGCGTGGCGAAAAGCTCGGGCTTTTGGAACTGCCAGGTGATCCAGTCGCGCAGCAGGCCATTGGACAAAACCCTGCCGCCCGGCGGCGCCAGGCCGTTCCAAACGTCAGATGGGGTGAAGTTGAACGCGGCGGGCGCATCCCATTCGGCCGGGGCGCCTAGGTCCCCGCGCGGCGGCCAATAGTTCCGTGCGGGGTCCCAAATTGAAAACCCGCCGTCGATGCGCGCGTATATACCCAGCGAGGGCAACGGATTACTCCAATCGTTTGACCAAGACTGGGTCGACCGCTTGTAGACTCCGTGGAAGCCCGTGCCGCCAGCGGCGACTGTTCCGGCGGCATGATAATTTATTGTTGGTGAAATCGCGCCAGGTCGCGGCGCGGCGGGCTGACCGGCCCAGGAACGTGTCAGTGCCCACCACGCGATATCCAGCGCAAAGGTTTTCCCCAGGCCGTTGTCCCCGGTTAATAAATTTAAGCGCGGTCCGAAGGCCAAATCCATTGTTTCCGCCGGACCCACGCCTTCCAAATGTATCGATTCGAGCATGCGGCATTTCCATGGCGCCACCAGCGCGGGCACGCCGCGTTCCCTCGCGAAGTGCGACGGAGCGACGACCCGACCATTGTCTGTCGGCCCGACGGCCACGGCATGACGATACATTATCCGCACCGAATTATCAACGATTATCGCCGACCACGCCGCGCCGCTGCGGCCCCCCGCTAACTGTTGACGCGTGCGGGCGCCGGTTCGGCGCGGCGTTCCGGCGTTAATTCTTTGGCATGGTAACGCAGGGCGCGTTTTTTCATCCAACGCACGGCCAGCAAATCCACAAACGCCCGTACCACGCGGCTGCCGAATTTATATTTAGTAACGCCGTACATCCGCTGGTGGTGGCTGACCGGCACTTCAATAACCGTATAACCGCGCATCTTCACCAGCGTGGGGAAAAAACGGTGCATGCCTTTGTACAGCGTCAGGCCATCCATGCACTGCCGCTTGTAAACCTTCAGGGAACAGGCGGAATCCTGTATATTTTCGCCGGAAAGTTTGTTGCGCACGCCGTTGGCGATTTTTGTTTGTATTTTCCGCAGGAAGTTGTCGCTGCGTTTCTGCCGCCACCCGTTGACCATATCCACCTCGGGCGAAAGCATGG
Organism: Planctomycetota bacterium; assembly: GCA_021828935.1. Lineage (GTDB taxonomy): Bacteria > Planctomycetota > Phycisphaerae > WQYP01 > WQYP01 > JAJZCU01. The sequence continues at coordinate 12,103 of JAJZCU010000019.1, forward strand.
CCATGAGGCGCGGGATCTCGCCGGGGTCATTTTGCATGTCGGCATCCACGGTGGCCCACACGCGGCCGCGCGCCGCCCTGAAGCCCGCGTCCATCGCCGCGGTTTGGCCGCTGTTTTTTTCCAGCCGTACAATGCGCAGCCATGGATATTGTTCCGCCAATTGCAGGAGTTGCTCGGTCGTGCCATCGGTGCTGGCGTCGTCGGCAATGATGGCCTCAAACGGAATGTTAAGCGGCGTGAAGACGTCGCGAATTCGCTCAATTAAAGGGGTGATGCACTCGCGTTCGTTAAAAGCGGGCGCGATCACGGACAATTCTATTAAATCATCCACCGAAACTTCAATGCTTTCAGGGGCTTGGGACATGGGCGATCATTTCCAAAACGAACGGTGCATAGCGGGGTTAACGCTGAAGCGGG
>JAJZCU010000427.1 GCA_021828935.1 Planctomycetota bacterium
GGGCGGAAAATAAACGGTTTGATCGTTCTTCCCGCTGGCGGCTAATTGGTATGCGCCGTTGGCCAGCACATACGCTTCCGCCGTTTTTTTTGCCGGATCAAATATCCAGTAATTGGCCACGCCATAGGCGGCATATTCGCGCAACTTATCCACGCGGTCCGTGCGCACGCTTGAGGGGCTGATGATCTCAACGCACAGGTCGGGCGGGCCGTTGACTGCCGTCGGCGTCACCAAATGCATCCGCGCGGCGGAAAAATAGAACATGTCCGGTCGGCGTACTGTGAACTCTGAGAGCCTGTTGTCCACATCACCGTACACTTCCCCAAGCGAGTGAGCCTCTACGTGGCCCATCAGAATGAAAGTCAACTTGCGGTCCACACGGGAATGATTTGGACCCGAGCTTGGGCTCACAACAATTTCTCCATCAACTAACTCCCGCCGTACGCCCGGCGGGTCCTCGCCGAGTTTCAGATATTCGATGGCGGTCATTCGCGTTGTATTTGCTGTTGACATAATTCATGCTCCACCAGGATTATATCAGCCAAACCAAGCATCGGAATCCAGCCGTGCAGACGCAGCATCCGCAGAACCCCTGCATGCGCAGGTGGAAACTGCGCCGGAACAGTGCCCGGGGCGTGTTCCGTGCCCAACGCCGCTTATTTCGCCAGCGTTGCCAACACCGCCGTGGCCTGCTGCCCGTGCCCGCTTTTGCTTAATGCCGATGCATACATCCGCCCCGCGCGATACCAATTGCTGGAGGTCACAAACGTGTTCGCGGCGCCCTGTGGCCGGTGCATGGTGTGCCATATTTGACCATAAAATTCCGGGATTTTTTTGGCCTTGTGTACGCGCTGCAGCATGGCGCCGCAATGTTCCAACGCCGTGATGGCGAACGGACCGGCGTTGGCAAAACGCGTCACCACGTCCATATAAAACTGCCCGGCCTTGTTCGGGTGGTCATGCTTGCTCCACAAATGCGCCTGCAACATCCGCACGCTCGCCGCAATGTCCGGGTGCGACTCAAACATCGTAAACGCCCGGTCCCAGAACTTGCTTTGCTGGCGCGAATTGGCGATCGTCCGCACCATCGGTTCCAGCGTGTCAAACGCAAAGTACGGATACCGCCGGCCGCAATACCGCATTAACAAAGCCGACCAGGTGCGCTTTTCACGAAAAGTCATCTTGCCTTGTCTGGCCAATTGCCGCACAATCAACCATGATTCCGTCGTGCCCGGACACAGCGCCAATGATGTTTTAACAAGATGCAGCACGTCCGCCACGTTCGGCCGCCGGGCCTTGCGCCGCAGGTATTCGCCGGAGCAGGGCGGCCGAGCGATGCTTTTGACCGATTGCGACTTGCGCATCATGCCCGTCAGCAACGCCGCCGCGTCGCGAAACGCCATTGATTCCTGCCGCCGCTGGGCCGTGGTATGAATTAATTCCGCGGTCAGCGAAACCGAATTGTCGGACACATTCACGCGGTACACCGGCTGCTGCACCACGCCGCGAATTCCCTGATATTCAGAATAGCGCCCGGCCTCAAAATTCCACACGCCTTGCCCGCCCCGGTCCTCCAGAAATCCAATCCACGCATGGCCAAAATCGCCGGCGCGGGCGGTGTCATAGGCGGTTGGCATGCCGATGGCCTTGCCCACGGTGCTGGCAAAGTAGGCCTGGTCTGCGCAGATGCCGCCATATTTCAAAATGTTCGGCAAGTTGTAGCCCATGCGGTCCACTTTTTTCTCGCCGCCGTGGGCCAGGTTGTGGTAATCGTACCGCACTGAAAAATAGATTTTTCCAAGGTTGGTTTGATGGGCGTAACGGTTTAGCGCCCAGGTAAGGTCGTGAATACTGGCCGTGGCGTCCACCACATAGGCCAGCAGTTCCGGCGGAACCCGCTTGATGCCGTACACCATGCGGCCGGCGTTTTTACTGTAAAAATCAAACAACGCCAGCGGCCTGGGGCTTACCGTGCGGTTCTCGTTGACTTGCAACGCGTAGGGCGTGGCCTGCACCACGCTGATGGCCGTGACCAGGCTGGCAAATCGATTCACCATTGCCGGCCGTTTGCGGCGCAGCATGTTCAGCACATTGGCTGCCTTGCCCGAATTGGGCCGCCCCGGCATATCAAAAAATGCGAAGCTCTGGGCCAGCGGACGGTGCGCCAGCAAATACTTTAACAGCCCGCGCCGTGCGCCGTGCCGGGCTGCGCCAACATCCAGCAACAACCGTTGCGCAAACGCCGCTTGCGCAAACGCCCTGGCCTGGCGCACGCGGGCATACAGCGTTACCTGTTCTTCCAATTTCTGCGCCGCGCTGGCGGCCTTGGAAAAATGACCGGTGTGCTCAACGTTTTTGAAGATGGCGGCGGTGGTATTGTCAACCCACCGCGGCAACGGCACGTGCGGCGCCTTGGCCGTCGGTTTGCGCCGGGGCGACACTCGCGCACACGCCAATTGCCCCGCGCCGCCGACGATCATGGCGCCCAATGCAAGGGCCGCGCAGGCCGCCAACTTCGTTTTCCGATGATGAACCCAATGCTGCCACATACCATCTCCTCAACTTGACAAATTAGTCCGCGCCGCGCGCCCATATGCCTCGCCCTGCGTACACGTTGCCGCACGGCCTGATGTTTTTCATGCGTGCCAATGCCTAAATTGTTCGCGTGGAACCATCATAATGCTTTTCCCCTGTGCATGGTATCATAAACGGAGCAGACTGTTGCAGGCACTTTGGTGGTGACCGCGTGACCAGCAAATGCGACCCGGGGGGCGGCCCTTGGGCGAAAAC
>JAJZCU010000428.1 GCA_021828935.1 Planctomycetota bacterium
TAATTGAAGAGGGGAACGTTGGGCTGCTCAAGGCGGTGGAGGGCTTTGATCCGGAAATGCGGATTCGTTTCAGCACCTACGCCAGTTGGTGGATCAAGCAGGCCATTAAGCGGTCGCTGATTAACGCTGTGCAACCAGTGCATATTCCCGCGTATATGATTGAAATGATCGCCCAGTGGAAAACCGCGATCAGCGAAATTGAGGAACAAACCGGTCGCGTGCCCAATCTGGAAGAAGTGGCGCTGCACATGAACATGCCGGTGAAAAAGTTGCGCATGATTCATCGCGCGGTGCGGGCGTTCCATGCGCCTACGCAGGCCCATGGTGAAGACAACGGCGGGGGGCTGCAGGACATGCTGCACGATGACCGCACGCCCACCCCGGAAAGCGTGCTGCTTTCGCAGGATGAATTTGCGTCGCTGTATCGCCTGTTGGCGCGCATCGATCGCCGGGAAGCGGAAATTTTGAAATTGCGATTCGGGTTGGAAGGCGGGCCTCCGCTGACGCTTAAACAGGTTGGGGCACGCGTGGGGCTCACGCGTGAACGGGTCCGACAAATTGAACACGACGCCCTGCGAAAACTATACACCTACCTTTCTGACGGCACCTTGCCCCCGGAGCACCTCCAGGCCCCGCCCCCCGGCGCCGCCCATGCTCCGTCCCCTGGGTCCTCCCACCCTCCGGGCCGTCCGCAAATTCACCCACCGATCTTCGCCAAGGCGGCGGGGTAGAGCCGTTCTGCGGCAGCGTCCGCGACGCCGGTTTCAGGCCGCCGCGCAGCGCCGCCCGTACTCCCGGAAAATTTCGACACATTTACGCATCGGGCGCACCGGGCCCACGCCCCGCCTCGAACCTCAGCAATTCTTGTTGTATGATGGCTCCCCTTGCGCCAGATGAACCGTTTTGCAGGTGTGCCTTGAAAATTAATATGCAATGGATTTCGCAGTGTCTGGACCGGCCGATCTCCGCCGATGAGGCCAGCGGCGCCCTGATCAACGCCGGGCTGCCCATCGAATCCATCACCCCCCACGGAACTACGTCCGTTTTAGATGTGGAGGTCACCAGCAACCGCAGCGATTGCCTTTCCCATTTCGGTCTGGCGCGCGAACTGGCCGCTTTGACGGGCCGCACGTTTAAGCTGCCGGAAGTGGCGTTGGCGGAGGTGGCTGACAGCGCGGCATCGGCCGTTGCCGTGGAGGTGCGGGACGCGCGCTGTCCGTATTATGTGGCGCGTGTGATTCGGGGAGTAAAAATTGGCCCGTCCCCAGCGTGGATGGCCGATTACCTGGAATCAGTGGGATTGCGTAGCGTGAATAACGTTGTGGACATTACCAATTTTGTGATGCTGGAGACGGGCCAGCCATTGCACGCATTTGATGCCAACAATTTGGCCGGTCGGCGCATTGTGGTGCGGGCGGCCGCCGCCGATGAGGCCATTACCACCATTGATGGCCGCGGGCAGAAGCTGGCCACGGGCACATTGGTCATTGCCGATGAACATCATCCCGCGGCCGTGGCGGGCGTGATGGGCGGGAAAGCTTCGGAGGTATCCGCCGACACGACCACAATTGTTTTGGAATCGGCCCAGTTTGATCCGCTGGCCGTGCGCTTTGCGGCGCGCGCCCTGGGCCTGATGACCGATTCATCGTACCGCTTTGAACGGGGCCTTGATCCGGCGGCCGCGGAATTCGCTTCGCGTCGGGCGGCACAATTGATGCATGAAATCGCGGGCGGGAACGTGCTCAGCGGTGCCGTGACCGTGGGCGCGCCGGCCGGAAAGAGGCCCCCCATCACGCTGCGCCCGGAGCGCGTGCGGCAGGTGCTGGGCGTTGACGTTCCTCCACAACAAATCGTCGAAATCCTGACCAAACTGGGCTTCGCCCCGGAAGCAACCGGCGGGAACCTAACATGCGTGGCGCCATCATGGCGGCTGGATGTCACCCGTGAAATTGATTTGGTCGAAGAAGTGGCCCGGGCGTTTGGCTACGGCCAGATTCCAACGCACACCCAAATATGCCACGCGGTTCAGGCGGACGACCCGCACGAACTGGTGCGGCGGCGCGTGCGCGACGTATTTACGGCGTGCGGCTTCAACGAGGTCATCACCTTTACATTCGTGGATGCCGATGAAGCGGGCGCTTTTCTTCCCGGCGCCCCGGCCCGCCCCATTGCCGTGAGCGATGCGGTACGAAAAGTTAGCAATGTACTACGGCCATCGGTGTTTCCCAGCCTGCTGCGCGTGCGCCGATTGAATCAAAATGCCGGGACGCCCGATGCCCGCATCTTTGAACATGCCGCGGCCTTTTGGCAGGGCGATTCTGACGGTACTGCGGCGCCCAGTGAACGCATGGAAGTTGCCGCCGTGGGCAACAGCTTGGCCGAACTGCGGGCGGTGGCTCAACTGGCGTTGCGGCGCCTGGCGCCGGAAGAAACATTGCATGTGACGGTAAAAGACCAGCCGTATTTTGTGCCGGGAGTGTCGGCGGAATTGCGCGTGGCGGGCGCGGGCGGACCGTGCGCCGGCGTGCTCGGGCAGTTTTCTGACAGTATCATCAAGCGGTACGACCTGCGGCAGGCGGCGTTTGGCCTGGCCTTATACTGGCCGGAATTGTTGGCCATTTATCAACCGCGGCGCCGCGCAACCACGCTGCCGAAATTTCCACCGGTAAAGCGGGCTCTTTCGGTTGTGGTAGCCAATGGCGTGCGATACCTGGCGTTGGAACAAAGCCTGACCGGGGCGCATCTGGAACATCTCACACACATTGATTTTGTGGTAACGTATAGGGA
>JAJZCU010000429.1 GCA_021828935.1 Planctomycetota bacterium
ATGAAAATGGGCTTGGCCCATCCGTCGCCCATTTCCTTCACCACCGCGGAAATTTTTTCGTAAGTGGGTCGGTCCAGCCAGCAGTCGATATTCGCCGGGCGGGTTTGTTCAATGTAATGAGCCAGATATTCATGGACCGTGCTGGACTTGCGGCCGGTGGTTTGCGCCACCGCGGCAATAGTGGCGCCGCTGCGGAACATGTCAAACGCTTCCTGCCGGGTTGCGGTGATGGTCACCACGGCACGTTCCGTAAACTTTGTCGTGAGGGGTTGATCTCGCGTGAGTTGCCGTTGGGCACATTGACCATTAAGAAAATCAATGGTGCGTTGGCCGAAGGCGGCAATTTTGGCGTCGCCGATGCCGTGGATCATGCGTAAATTGGCCAAGGTACTGGGGCGGGATTGCGCCATGGCGCGTAACGTGGAGTCGCTGAACACAATATAAGGGGGCAAATCCTGCTCCCCGGCCACGGTTTTGCGGAACTCCCGCAGGGCGTCAAACAGACCGCGGTCCACGCCGTCCCAGTTGGCCGCTTCAGACTTGGCCGCCGCCGAATGCTCCACGGTTTCCAGCAATCGGACAGTTTTTTTTCCGCGCATGACTTCCCAGGACGCCCCGTTAAGCTTGAGAATCGGGTATTCGGCGCCCTCCTGGGCCAGTACATCCTGGCCAATAAGCTGGTAAATAAAGTCGCGCAACTGAGCCTTCCCCGCCGCGGCCAGCAGGCCGAATGTTGGTAGTTTATCATGGCCCATGTCGCGGATGCGTTCGGTGTTTTCGCCGCGCAGCACGCTGATAACATGCCCCGCGCCAAAGCGTTCCTGCGCACGGGCCACCGCGGAAAGAATTTTTTGGGCGATCACCTGCCCATCGGCAACCACCTTGTGATCGCCCAAACAAACGTCGCACCCGCCGCAGTTTTCGCTTTCATAGGTCTGCCCAAAGTATTCCACCAGGGCCCGATGCCGGCACGCGGCGCCGCGGGCGAAGCGGTCCATGTGGGCCAAATGTTCCAGGGCGCCGGCAACATGCGCCGTTTGTCCCGCTTCTGCCGCGGATTTTTCTATCAATGATTGCCACGTTACGCTATCGGCGCCGGAGTACAGCAGCACGCATTCGGCCTCCAGGCCGTCGCGCCCGGCGCGGCCGGTTTCCTGCTGGTAATGTTCAATGGACTTGGGCATGCCGGTGTGAATGACAAACCGAATGTTGGACCGGTCAATGCCCATGCCAAAAGCCACGGTGGCCACCATCACGTCAATTTGTTCACGGATGAAGGCGTCCTGCGCCTTTTGCCGCTCCGGCGGGGTCATGCCCGCGTGATAGCGCGCGGCGCGGCGTCCGTTGGCGACCAGCGTGCGGGAAAGATCGTCCACTTCCCGCCGGCTTATGCAATAAATAATCCCGGCCTCCCCCTCATGCTTTGTTAGCAAATCCATGACCTGCTGCACCGCTAAACGTCGGCTGATCACGCGGTAGGTAAGGTTCGGCCGGTCAAAGTTGCCCACCAACACCTCGGGGTCGCGCAGACCGAGTTGATCGATAATATCCTGCCGCACCTGTTCGGTGGCCGTGGCGGTGAAGCCGTGAAAGGAGGCCTTGGGAAAAGTTTTCCGAAGCTCGGCCAGTTGCCGGTATTCCGGCCGAAAATCATGACCCCAGTGGCTGATGCAGTGGGCCTCATCAATGGCCACGCGCCGCACGTCAAGGTTCAGCAACCATTGGCGGAAACCGGGATTTGCCAGCCGTTCCGGGGAGACAAAAAGCATTTTGGCGGCGCCGGACCGCACCAGCGACATGCCTTCGTCGCGTTGGTCAGATGATTTCGAGCTATCCAACTGCACCGCGGGAATGTCCATTTCCAGCAGGCTGTCCACCTGGTCTTTCATCAACGCAATCAGCGGCGAAACGACAATGGTCAGCCCGGGCGAAACCACGGCGGGCGCCTGATAACAAATTGATTTGCCGCCGCCGGTGGGCAGCACCAAAAGCGAATCGCGCCCATCGAGCATGGCCTGCATGGCGGGGGCCTGCAATGGCCGCAGCGTGGAAAAACCCCAGTGGCGGGCGACAGCGTCACGCAATGCTTTTTGGGAAGCCGTTGGCGTGGGCGAAACGGCCTGGGGTTGGGCGGCGGAGGCTTGCGGCATGGCGGTTTAAACTCCCTCAAAAAACGGCGATGTAATGGCGCTAAACTTGACGGAATTTTACCAGAAGCCGCCCGAAGAAGGAAAACCGGCGCCGAATTCTAAAGTTTGCGCATGGCCTGATACTCAATCGCCCGCCAATGCGCCCACGCCGCGGCACGGAAACAATCAAAATTAGGGCGTGTCACTTCCGCCAGCGCACGGTATAATAACGGCGTTGATATTTTACCGCAGTCGGAGATTCCGGCCATGACTGTTGCCAAAGCACAATATACCTTGGACGATCTGTGGAACTGGCCCCAGGACGGAATGCGGCACGAATTAATTGACGGTGAGGTAACAACAATTGCGCCAAGCGGCTGGGACCATGGCGTCGCCGTATCTGACATCGGCATTCTCGTCGGGTCTTACGTAAGGTCGCGGCGTCTGGGCGTGACCGTGGGCGCCGAGACCGGATTTATTGTTCGGCAAAATCCGGACACGGTGTTGGCGCCGGATTTTGCCTTCGTCCGCGCCGCACGCCTGCCCGCCAAGCCATATCCCGTTAAGCCGTAGTTCCTAGCCATTCCGCCTATTAAGTTTTTGCAAACCCCTTGTAAATGGCGGTTTTTATGCCGTTTCGGCACACGAAACAGCTT
>JAJZCU010000430.1 GCA_021828935.1 Planctomycetota bacterium
CTTGAGCGCATCGGAGGGCGCGGTGCGCCCGGCGGTGACGCTTTCCAGCAAAGTTAAAATTGACGCCTCATTTAACATCATAAAAATTACCAGCCCCGGCCGTGCGCCGTCCGCGCGCGCTGCGTCTACCCCTTGGCATTCCCCGGCATTTCCAAGGTTAAAATATCATGCCACTGGGCCACCAGTTCCTTGTAAAGTTTGCCCACGGGCCGGATTTTTCGGTCCAGATCATACAGGCCCAGCGGGTCAACATGGCCGTTGTCCTCGCGCAGCGACGTGTTCCAATCCACCTGATCCACCAGGCTGTACCAGGTAAAGCCAATGAGCGGGAAACCTTCATATTTTAATCGTAAAACGCACGAAAACTGCTCCCGGAGCCACGCCTCCGCCGATTCATAATTCCGCTGGTTGGTTTCGGTGTACATCATGGGCATATGATAACGATTAAAATATTGTTGGATTAACATGTAATAGCCAAACATGCGGTCGGAATGGGTGATCGGTTCATCGCCCGGCGGGGTGATGTGCTCGTTCATGGCATAATAATCATTGCCCATGATGCAGCGCGGGCGCAAGCGCTGGCCCTGGCGCATGAACCAGTGGTATTCGTCGCGCGAAAGGCCATTGTCCAGCAGATATTGGTACATGGTGGAATCAACGAGTATGCCATAGGAAAGGTCCGATGGCAGAAAGCGGCGGGCGTTCAAAAAATTTGCGCGATCCACGGCCTCCGGGTGCAGGGCGTGGTAATACGATGTGCCCTCGCTTTGAATGAAGAACGCGTCAGGCTGCACTTTGCTGATGGCCTCTTCAGCCAAAATGGCCGCTTTCACGCAATTCTTGAGCACCGTGACGTAGCCGCGGTCGCTTTTTTCCTGGTCATTCCACCAGCCCAAAAGACCTGAAAACTGGGCCGTGGTGTCAATCTCATTCACCGGGGTGTAGTAGCGCACCCACGGATAGCGGCGGGCAAAGGCCTCGGCGAATTCGGCGAACAGTTTTGCAAAGTCGGGGTTGCCAAAGCCGCCAATGAAATCAGGAACGCCGAAGTGGCATAAATCCGCGATGGGAATAATCTCCAGCTCTTTCATTTTATGAAAGGTCAGATCAACAAATTCCCAGTCGTATTTTCCGGCGCCCAGGTGCACTTTGTAGTACGGCGGTCCGTAACGCAGATACCGCAGCCCCATTTCCCTGGTCAACTGAAAATCCAGTTCCCAATTCTGGTAATGGCGGGTTTTTTCCAGTTCATCTATGCGTATCTGCCGGCCGTTTTTGCCGGTGATCACGGGGTAGCTGCATTCCAAGCCGGTGGCCCAGAAGAAACGGCGCGATTGCGCGAGCGGCGCCATGCTGGTAACGTCTTTCACGACATCCTTTCCTTATTAAGAATAACCTGCGCGGCGCCGCGGCTATTGGTGTTCCGCCACGGCCTTGTCGTCCGCCAGTGGCAGGATGTGCCCCCCATGCCGCAGCACCGCCACCTTGGCCTTTTTGCCCTGTTTCTCGAACGCCATCTTCAAACCGTCCTGGCCATTGGCGGCCCAGCGCAGGCCAATTTTTTCCGCATCCTGTTTGGAAAAGCCAGGCGTGGCGATGATACAATCGGCATGGTCAATAATTTGCACCGTGTCCGCCAGAATGGCCACACCCACCAGATCTTCAGCCTTGCCCGATTGCACCAATTGCACAATTTCCGCATGCGGTTTGTAGCCGATCCGCATTAAGTTTGGATGGTTGCTGGCCACGCCTTCGGGGTTCGGCGACACCATTAAAATTGTGCCACCCTCTTTGACGGCCATGGTGCCCGAATACAGCCCCTTTGCAGATTGCCAGAAGTCGCGGTCGGCGGGATAAGAATCAATGAGCACAATGTCGGCCCGGCCGGGCATATGGGCGGCGGTGACTTTTCGCGACAGCTTGCACCCTTCGCGGTGCGCTTTGACCACATCGCCGCAGAAGCAACCGACAATTTTTCCGGTTACGTCGCCCACCACGTTAACAATGTAACGCAGCCCAGCCATTTCCGCGGCCTCCTCCATGCGCAACCGCATGGAATTTTCCGGGAAACCCATCACCGTTTCGGACATCTGCATGGAAGCTTCCCACTGGTTGCGTTCCATCATTTCTTTGCCGGCCACGCCCGGAAATGCAATCTTCGCCCCGCCGCTGAAGCCTTTCACCCGGTGCGGCACGATGCCGCCCAGGCCCATGATGTACTCATATTTTGTGAGCAATTTATTGGCCGTTACCGGCGTGCCGTCTTTGGTTTTACCGAAGCTGTGGAACTCGGACGGGCCGGCCTTCCAGTCATGCTGGAAAACTTGATACTTGCCAAAGGCCTCGCCAAATTTATGTTTTAGTTCCGCGTCCGTCATTTTGCGGTGCGTGCCCTGGCCGGTCAGAAATGCGATCTGGTCTTTCTGGATGCCGCCGGCGGAAAGTTCCTGCAACACCAGCGGCAGGAAGCGGGCGACGGGCGTGGAACGGGTGCCGTCGTCCACGAGTATCAGCACGCTTTTCTTCCCATGCACAGCGTCGCGAAGACGCGGGGCGCCGATGGGATGAAGAAAGCCCTGCTCAAGCACTGTTTTTTCATCGACTTCCATGGCAATGGGGCTGTAGACCCCCATGAGGTTTTCGTCCGGCACCTCCACGGGTGGGATGTTTTCGTAGCCTTGATAGGGAAATTCGACCTTCATGACCGCAACTCCGCAAGGGTTCATTTGACCGCCCGCTTGTTTATCAACCAATGCCCCGAGCGGAACCACAGGCAGCCTCAG
>JAJZCU010000431.1 GCA_021828935.1 Planctomycetota bacterium
ACGTAGAGTTTGATGACATAATCGCCCACGGCGAACACGTTGTCGCAGTATTGGGCGGCGCGCACCAGCGGATGCTTGTAGAAGAAATCCTGCGAACCGAACACGTCTTCAACCGTGGCGCCCTGAACATGGGCCTGTTCCAGCACGTTGTAGAACATGGTGTCGTGGCCGGGGTGGTCTTCCACCAAGCGGCGCATGGTGGCCACTTCATGGGCGTAAAAAATGGTGCGGAAAAGTTCGGGCCCCTGCATGATCGCCGCCAGCGCCGTGGGCATGCCCATGTACTCATGCGATACGATCACCGCGGGTTCATGGCCCGCGCAGGCGCCGATGGCGTGCAACACTTCCAAGCCCGGCTCGGCGATGCGGCAGTACTGCTCGTAATCCCAAACATGCTCGTACTTGTTGGATTCGATCTGAAAGCGCTCGAACAGACGGGCCTTGAACGAATTGATCTGGTATTGATCAAACCGCCGCACGTCGAACAATATCACCTCCGGATTGGCCCGTACGCCGGTGGCCGGATCGAAAAATGTTTTGCGGCCATAGACAATGCTGACATTATATTTGCGTTCAATTTCCGCGAATTGCTGGGCCTGCGGGTGGCCCACGATGCCGTCAATGGAACTGTAAAGCACTTCCCCATTTCCGCCCAGTCGGGAGGAAGCCGGGCCGTCGGTGGTGAACAATGGGCCTAACAAAATATCACGGTCAACGGCCGCGGAATAGGTGCGCGAGGTTAACAGCCCGTGCAGTACGGCGCCGATGCCGCCAATTTTCTGAACCGCCTCGTGGGTAACATGTACGACCGTTTTCATGAATGCCTTCCTTAAAAGTATTACTACCTATAACGTCATCGGGGCAGAATAGCCCGTTCAGCGGAGCTGAACTCGACTTATTTTCCGTAGCAAACATCGCGCCGCAGTGATTTCATTCGCAATGAGGCACACGCTCGCCTTAACCAACGCCACGCGGAATTCTTTCCAAAGCCGCCGGAAGGCTCCGCTAAACTATCGACGATAATCAAACTCTACGTGAACGCGGATAAAAAATCACTTCCCAGAAGGGGCCGGGGGCATTACACTGCCCGCCAGACAGTTGTCGCGTTTCGGCTAACTTGAGGAGAATCCGCCGTGCTCATCACTCCCATGCGTTCTTCAAAAACACGTATTGTACTTTTTTTCGCCGGCGCCATCGCCGCTTCGGCCGTTGCAGTGGCCGCGACCGGCCACACGGTCCGCAAGGTTAAACAAGCAGGGCACCACACGGCCACGCGGCACAAAACAACGCGGCCGATGGGCGCACGCAAGCGGCGCGAAACTCCCCCTCATTTCACATTCATGGGCCACCGAAACACCACGCGCGGCAAGATCGTTAATTACCACAACGGGTTGGCTGACATCAAGGCATACTGGGTGCGGCCCAAGGGCCATGGTCCGTGGCCGGGGATTCTTGTGGTGCAGGATATTTTTGGTTTAACGCCGTGGTTAAAGCAGCAGGCCCACATCATTGCCAGCCACGGTTATGTGGTTTTGGCGCCGAATCTTTACAGCCGGGATCATGTCCCCAATGGCTGCGCCACGCCCGGACAGGCGGTGCGGTGTTACCGCAGGCTCTCAGACAATGATGCGGTCAACGATTTATTGGCGGGCATTACCTACATTCGCCATTCGCCATCAGTGGAAGGCCGACGGCTGGGCGTGGTGGGCTATGACATGGGCGGCATTTACAGCATCATGCTGGCGTCGAGCAGTCTGCGCGTCAAGGCCGCGGTTAACTTTTATGGACAGTTGATGTACGGCCACACCAGCGATCGCCGGCCGGTAAGCCCCGTGGAGGCGGTTTCAAACCTGCACGCGCCGTTATTAAGTTTTTATGGCGGGCGCGATCCGCAAAACCCGCCGCCGGTGCTGAAGTTGTTCCGGCACCACCTCGCGTTCAATTCGAATAATGCGTATCACCGGGTCGTGATTTACAAGGATGTCGGGCATGGGTTTCTGGTGCCCGGCCAACAGGGCTACAACGCCGCCGCCGCGCGCAACGCCATGGAACAAACGTTCGCGTTCTTAAAGCGGGTGCTCAAGGCGCCGCGTCACCGCCATGGCCGGCGCCATCGTCGCCGTCACCATCACCATCACCATCATCATCATCACAGTTCATAACAAAAAGATCCTCGGGCAGGGGCCGGCTATCATGTGAATGGGTGCATGTTGGATGACCGCCAGGCCTACGTCCTGAACACGTTGTTGGAACGCGGCTTTGACATTGGCCGCGTACTGCGATTCCGACGGGTGCAACGCGGGCGGCAGGCCCCGTCTTTTGAATTGCTTACGGCCCAGGGCGGAGAATACTTATTATCCATTTTTCCGCCCCAGTTTCCGGCGCCGGCGCTCGACGACGCCGCGCGGGTCTGCCATGCGCTTTTTGAAAAAAAACTGCCGGTTCCGCCGCCCCTTCCGGCGCGCGCCGGCGGCTATGTTGCCCCGGGACCACAGCACTCGCATCTGGCCTTGTCTGCGGCGCCCGAAGGTCAGGCCATGGCGGCCGAACAGTGGTCGCTGCAGGACTTGAGCCTGTTGGGGCTGCGCCTGGCCTGGCTGCACCGCGCTCTGGCCGAAGTCGGCCCCCCGCCCGAACAAGATTATTCGCGACCGGCCGATGACGCGCTTCTTTCGCTATCGCTGGAACCGTGGCCCCCGATGGCACAACAGGTTTTGGCGCAAGCCGCCGAGGCGCCGTTGTCGACGCGCCGATGGCTGCATGGCGATGTTCACGCTCAG
>JAJZCU010000432.1 GCA_021828935.1 Planctomycetota bacterium
AAGCCGGCGGACGTGGATGACTGGATCGCCATTTTGGCCCGCTTCAAGCATGACGTAAGCGGCGTGCTGGAAAGCAGCAAGCTGACCACCGGTCGGGGCGAAGGGGCGGGCAGCCAGGATTATTGTGAAGTGAACGGCGAGGCGGGATCGCTGGTTTTCTATTTACAAAAGCCGCTGGAATTGCTGCGCGGGAAAAAGGGGGGCGCGTCGTTGGAAACCGTGCCGGTTCCGCGGGAATTTCAGACGTGGCCCGGCTCACCGCGTGATCCGGCCGACGGGGATCCGCTGGTGACGTTTCGGTGGGACCAGGACGTTGAATTTATAACAGCGATCAGTGAAGATCGCCCGTGCCGGCCGTCTTTTCGGGAAGGGTGTCAGGTGCAGGCGGTGATGGATACGGCGGCGGCCGCCGCGGAGGAAGGGCTGTGGCTGGACGTGCCGCAGGTTGATTAAGTAATTCCGTGGAATTTATTGAAAGACATGAATTGAAAGGCATGGTATGCGAAGCGCATTGGTAACGGGGGCGGGCAGCGGGGTGGGCCGGGCGGTGGCCGAGGCCCTGGCCGCCGCGGGATTTCAGGTGGGGCTGGTCGGGCGCAATGAGAAAACGCTTCGTGAGACCATCGTGGCGGCGGTGGCCCACGGGGCAAAGATGATTGCGCTGCCGGCGGATGTTTCCAACCCGCTGCAGGTGCAGGCGCTGTTTGAATCGTTGCAGGAACACGGCGTTTTGAGCCTGGATGTGCTGGTGAATTGCGCCGGCACAAACACCGCCCAGCGCGACCTTGAACATTTAACCGTGGAAGCCTACCAAAATATCATCAATGTTAATTTAAACGGGGCTTTTTATTGTGTACGGGCGGCGCTGCCGTTGATGCGGGCCCACGGCGGCGGAACGATTGTGAACATTGTTTCAGACGCGGGGCTGAAGGCCAATGCGAAGGCGGGGGCGGCGTATGTGGCGTCTAAATTCGGTCTGACCGGGCTGACGGAATCGATCAACGCCGAAGAGCGGGAGAACAACATTCGTGCGTGCGCCATTTTCCCCGGTGACATTAACACCGGGCTGTTGGACAAGCGGCCCAGTCCGCCGCCGGTCGCCGCGCGGCAAACCATGCTGCAACCGGAAGACATCGCGGCGTGCGTGATGCTGGCAATCAATCTGCCGGCCCGGGCGGTGGTGGAAAAATTGGTGGTGCGGCCACGGTGAAGGCGGGCGTATGTGTTCGATGTGTTCGCCCCTGGCGTGGCGCGGTATCATCATCTTCGTTATCCTTTTGGAGCCGCCGTGACCGCCGCGAATACTACCGCCCTCGCCATTACTGAATTGCGCGCTGCGCTGGGGGCCGACGCGTTGCTGACCGATGTGGCGCAATTGAATGTGTATGAATGCGATGGCTTTACCATTCCCCGCGCGGCGCCGGATGCGGTGGCGTTTCCACGTGATACGCCGCAGGTCAGCCAGGCCGTGCGAATCTTATTAAAGCACAAGATTCCCATGATTCCACGTGGCGCTGGCACCGGGCTGGCGGGCGGGACAGCGGCGGTGAGCGGCGGGGTGGTAATCTGCACCAGCCGTATGAAAACCATTCACGCGGTGGACTTGCGCAACCGCTGGGCGCTGGTGGATGCGGGCGTGGCAAATCTGGCGCTTTCGGACAAAATCAAGGGATCGGGTCTGCACTTTGCGCCGGACCCTTCCAGCCAGCGGGCCAGCACGATTGGCGGAAATGCGGCGACCAATGCCGGGGGAATTCACACGTTAAAACATGGCGTGACCGTGCATCATATTTTGGGGCTGGAAGTGGTGCTGGAAGATGGCAGCGTGCATGTGCTGGGCGGGCCGATGGGGCACGCCGCGGGGCCGGATTTTGCCGGGCTGTTCTGTGGCAGCGAAGGCACGCTGGGAATTGTCACCCGCGTATGGTGCCGGTTGGTGCGCCGGCCGGCGGCATTTCGCACGGCACTGGCGGTGTTTGACGATTCACAGGATGCGTGTCATACCGTGGGGGATATTATTGCCGCGGGCATTGTTCCGGCGGCCCTTGAAATGATGGACGGCACAATGATCCGCGTGGTGGAAGAGGCGTTCGGTTTTGGCTTTCCGGCAGCCGCCCAGGCCCTCTTATTATTAGAAATTGATGGCATTGAAGCGGGGCTTAACGAAGATTTGACGGAAATCCAACGGATCGCCAAAGCTCACAACGCCAGGTCATTTGAAGGGGGCAGCGACGCCAGGCGCCGCGCGGAATTATGGTCCGCCCGAAAAAAGGCGTTTGGCGCGATCGGCCGCATCAGCCCGAATTATTGCACGCAGGATGCGTGCGTGCCGCGCGGGCGTCTGCCGGAGGTGATCGCCCGCATTGCGGAAATTTGCGTCAGCCACAAGCTGCGCATTACAAATGTGTTCCATGCCGGCGATGGCAACGTGCATCCGGTATTAATGTATGATGAAGCGGATGTTGCGCAAACGCGCAGCGTGCTGGCGGCATCGGGGGAAATTCTGCGGTATTGCGTGGGCATTGGGGGAACCGTCAGCGGGGAACATGGCGTGGGGATTGAAAAGATGCCCTACATGCGTGACATGTTTTCACCGGATGATTTGGAAGCGATGCACCGCATCCGGCGGGCGCTGGTTCCGCTGGATTTATTAAATCCGTACAAGGTGCTGCCGCGCGATGGCGTGGAAATTGACTTGCTTTCGCCGCGCCGGCATGTGCCGCAATAAGGTTTTGGGGCGCCTTCTTGAACCGTGACCGCGGGCTG
>JAJZCU010000433.1 GCA_021828935.1 Planctomycetota bacterium
GGTTGCGGTATTGCAGCTCGGGGTGTTTTACGCTCACGCGCGTGTTGGGCGGCACCGATTGCGTAATAAATACGTTGCCGTTAATTGTGGCGCCCCGGCCGATGATTGTGTCGCCGCCCAGGATGCTGGCATTGGGGTAAATCATCACGTCATCTTCTATGGTCGGGTGGCGTTTGCTGCCGCGCAGCGTCTGGCCGCCGCGCGTGGAAAGGGCGCCCAGCGTGACGCCTTGATAAATTTTTACGTTGCGGCCGATGTTGGTCGTTTCGCCGATCACCACGCCGGTGCCGTGGTCGATAAAAAAGTTCTCGCCGATCATGGCGCCGGGATGAATGTCAATGCCAGTTAAACCGTGGGCGTACTCGGTCATGATGCGCGGTATCAATGGCACCTGCAGCCCATGCAGTTCATGGGCGATGCGATAGATGGTAATGGCCAGAAAGCCCGGATAGCTGAAGACCACTTCATCGTGGCTGCTGGCGGCGGGGTCGCCCTCGAACGCGGCCTGCAAATCGGTGCCAAGCAGCGTTCGCAGCGCCGGCAGGCGACCCAAAAATTCGTCGGTAACCGCGGCGGCCGTGGCGTCGCAATCTTCGCATTGCACGTTGCCGCCGCGGAGTTGCTCGTGCCGAATGGCGCGGCGGATTTGTTCATACAGGGCGTCATGCACGTCCACCAGCAGCGAACCCACATGCAGGCCCATGGTGGCGCCGGTCAGCTTTTGTTTGCCAAAAAATCCGGGGAACAGCAGTTCCCGTATCCGGTGCAGAACATCAATGACGCGGTCGCGGCTGGGCAGGTGCGTGGCGCCAATGTGTTCGGTGGTCTGATCTTCGCGGTAGCTGGCCAAAAGTTCCTGCACCAGGCCGGTTAAATCCGGCGGGGCCGGGCGCGTATCGCCGTCATCATGGGCGGCGGCATCGGACGGATGGGTGGCGGGCATGGGCAACCTTTCCAACGGGGCTGATAAATAAACGGGCGCGTCGCGGCAAACGTGCGGAACCTCATGATGTTTTGCTCATGGCTGGGCGTTCACCGTGGCGCCGCCGCCGGCGGCGCGGGCCAGTTCGCGCACCGCGGCGCCGACATCCAGGGTGCCTTCGTAAATGGCCTTGCCCACGATGATGCCTTCAATTGGCAAAGCGCTTAAGGCGACAATGTCCTGCAGCGAAGCCACGCCGCCGCTGTGAATAATCGGTATTTTTTTAATAATTTTGGTCAGGCGGGCCGTAGCCCGCAAATTCGGGCCGCGCAGCGTGCCGTCGCGGGCAATATCGGTGTAAATAATGCCGGCCAATGGCCAACTGTCCACCTGCCGTACAATGTCGGCCACGCGCGGGGCATCGGTGGGGGTGCGGGTCCAGCCATGGGTGGACACCAGCCCGTCGCGCGCATCCAGGCCCAATATCAGCCGATCCCGAAAACGGGTGTCCTGGGCCATGGTTTCAAACCAAGGCATTTCAGCCAGCGCCCGCGTGCCCAGAATGATGCGCTGCGCCCCGATGGCCAGGGCGTACTCCATTGACTCTTCGGTGCGTAAACCGCCGCCGACTTCCACGCGCAGCTTCGTGCCGCGTACAATGTTCTCTATAATGTTAAAGTTCTGCGGTCGGCCGGCCCGGGCGCCGTCCAGGTCCACAATGTGTACCCAGGTGCAGCCGGCCTGTTCAAATTGCCGGGCAATATCCACGGGGTCCACCGTATAGGTGGTTTCGCGGGTATAATCGCCGCGAAAGAGGCGGACCACTTTTCCGTTGCGTAAATCAATTGCGGGAATAAGTTCCATAAGCTCCAGGCCCGTGGGCCATTAAAAGGAGGCGAAGTTTTGCAACATGGCCGCGCCCACGGCCTGACTTTTCTCGGGATGAAATTGCGTGGCCATCAGGTTGTCGCGCCAGATGGCGGAGACAAAAGGCCCGCCGTAATTGGTGCGGCACGCGATGACGGCCTCATCCGCGGGGCGTACATGATAACAATGCACAAAATAGGCATAACTGCCGGCGGGTACATTGTTAAAAAGCGGGCAACGGCCATTCAAGTCAAGGGCATTCCAGCCCATGTGCGGCACCTTTAGACGCAGCGGCGTGGCGTCGACTGTAAACCTCACGCAATCGCCCCTGATCACCCCCAAACCCCGGTGTTCGCCATCTTCATGGCCAACTTCCATGAGCAACTGCAGGCCCAGGCAGATGCCCAGAACCGGTTTTCCGCTGTTAATAAAATCGGTGATGGCGAGGTCTAAATGCGAACGCCGCAACGTGGCAATGGCGTCCGCGAAGGCGCCCACGCCCGGCACCACCAGATGATCGGCGCGGCGCAGTTCCTCGGCGTGGCGCAACACCTGCGCATCAACGCCCATGCGCTCAAAAGATTTTTGAACGCTGCGGAGGTTTCCCATTCCGTAGTCAACAATACCCAGCATGGCGGTCCGGTATCCGTGGGTTTGGCCCGTCGGGCCACAGCGCGTTGTGGGCTGCGACAGACGAAAGTCCGCAGTTGGCGCCGGACGCGGGTTTGATCGATCGCCGGCGCGGCATGGCGGATAAAAACCGTTATTCCACGACGATTTCCACGCGGCGGTTCAGCGCCAAATCGGTCCGCGAGACCGGGCGCTTGGCGCCAAAGCTGATCGCGTGCATGTTGGGTGCGCGCACGCCATGGTGGGCTAAAAACTGCATCACCGCACGCGCCCGGGCCAGTCCCAGCGCATAGTTGTTTTTGTAAGGATGATGAATGGGCAGCTTGTCGGTGAAGCCTTCAAC
>JAJZCU010000434.1 GCA_021828935.1 Planctomycetota bacterium
TGGACGCCGTGTCCGGCGGGGTGAATGATTCGCTGGCCAAACTGTTGGGGCTGCGCGTCACCGGCAGCTTCGACTTTCTTGCTAAAAAGGAAGAATACGTCAAAATAGTCACATTCGTCCCGCAGGAAGCCGTGGAAAAAGTCGCCGACGCCCTCTTTGCCGCCGGCGCCGGAAACATCGGCCAGGAAACGCCCTACAGCCGTTGCAGTTTTCGTTCCGCCGGAACCGGCACCTTCTTTGGCAATGAATCAACCCACCCCGCCGTGGGCGAGGCCGGCAAAATGCAGCATGTGCCGGAAGTTCGCCTGGAAACCATTCTGCCCAGAGCCGCCACCAGCGCCGTTGTGGCTGCCCTGTTGCAGGCCCACCCTTACGAAGAACCAGCCTTTGATCTGATCCCGCTGGTCACGGCGCCCGAAGCCACCGGCGCCGGCCGCCTGGCCGAACTGCCACACCCGCAAACGCTACGGGCCTTCGCCCAGCACTGCGCCCGGGCGATTGACTCCCCCATAAGCGCCTCCGGCGACGCGGACCGTGAAATCCATCACGTAGCCATCCTCGCCGGCAGTTGCGGCCGCACCCCGCTGGAACATCTCACCGGAAAACTTGCACCCGATTGTATAATAACCGGCGAACTCAAACACCACGACGTGCTGGCCTACACCGCCGCGGGCATCGCCACGATATGCCTGGGACACGTCGAAAGCGAACGCCCCGTGTTGCCCACACTGTGCGCCCTGCTGCGGAAGCATTTGCCATCGCTGAATGTGCGAATTAGCGAGGCGGAGCGGCCCGCGCAGTGGCATGTTGCGGGGCATTGATGTAACCATGGGCCTTCCAGTACTTCGTGATCTTGACGATTCCGGCATTTTCGGCCGATTTGTTAATGGCCTGAGCGTAAGTGAAATCGGTCTTTTTGGCTGCGAAGAATCCATAATTTTTCGGCTTCTTACCGGCGGCCACAACCAGGAGAAACAATGGCGCCGTTCGGCTGTCTGCGTAGCCCGACTTACCATCGAAATGCCACGGATCGGCGGCCATCGGCCGGCCATTAATTGCGGCCAGAAGCGTCGCTACAGCCTCCTTGCGGCAAGCAGCAACAATTTTGCTAAAATAAGGTCCGGCAAAGCCAGACGCCTGAAACGTTACAATCGTGCAGGGAACTGGGGTCCGTTCTATCTTTTCAGCCGTGCGCGCTATCAACGCACCCACGCGGGGCGGCCGCCAATGAATTAGCAGATCGGTGGCACACGCCAAAGTTGTCGCCACCCAAAAAGCGCGCTGCCGGGGGCCGGTAACATCGCCGCTTATTGCCTTCCCCGGCCTTTCAATCTTCTGTGGTCGAAGGAAATACATCGCCTCGGACATAATTCGATGCCACAAATAATCAACGGCGTTGCGACTCGGTCGGCGGCGCCAGAGGCCGCTCATTGCCGTCACGGCCACCGGCTGACTTCTTGCGTGCAGAGAAATTTGAAGGAGGTGGTCCGCGGCTTTTCCTGGCAGTTTGGAAATCGCCCGCAAAGCCAACAACCGCGTTTGAAGATTCCAGGTAAATGCCCCGGCGATTAAGCGCAAATTGTGCCGGAAGCCTGCCCATCGCAGATCTTCTCGACGTTGTATGGCGGGCCGGCCCAGCTCCCGCGCAGCCCACCGTGCGGCGGCGCCATCGGACGCAAAAACGGGGGGCAGAGCGACGCGCAGCGTGTTTGGCCAATGCGCAAGCAGCCAATCGACCTGCTGGCAAAATATTGTTTTCATTTTTACTTCCGCTGCCCGGATGTCCGCGGGGCTGCGTTGCGCCGCAGCCAGCTTCGCGATTTTATTTTCCTCATGAAAACTCTCCAAGGCGGTCATGCGGCGGCGCCCGTGGCGCGGCAATGGCGGCGGCGGCAAAGCGGGAAAGATGTCGTACTTTACGTTGTGATGCAGGTGCGGAATACGGACGCCTTTGGCGATCCAATAATGAACAATTTTGGCCTCATCGGCCAACTCTTGGGCTTCCGTCGCAAGAACAGGGAGACCGTTGCAGGCCTTGCTGGTGCGGAAATGAAAAGCCGCCGGGTTCTTGCCAGCAGCGATGATCAGCATATAAATTGGAACGATGCGCTCGTTGTAGTACGCGGGATGCCCCGGGCGTTGGTTAAAAGCGTTCCCGAACCCGCCGCCCCGCTCCAGAATGCCCAAGAGGTAGGGGACCATCCTCCTCCTGTGGCAAATATTAAAAAGTTTAATTAGATTTTGTGGGTGGGTGTCATTCGCGTCACCGAGCACAATCGAAAACGCCAAAGGCAATTTTGTCAATTGGCTCCGCAGATATGCGGCCATGGCGGATGATGCCCTGCGGGGGCGCCAGCGCAGGAGAACGTTGCACGCCTCGGCCGCAGCGCCACGCGGGGCGCCTGAAAAAAATTGGGACTTAAAAATTACGGGTTTGCCTCGGAAGCGCGCCGTCGGCCAGTCATTAATCCGTTCCACCCACACGCCTCCATTCGGTTCCGGAGTGCGTAGAAGGCTGTAGGGCCTGGGCAGCTGTGGAAGGCAATCAGCTCGCACGGCGCGGTCCCAGAGCATCCTGGTCATCATTCCGTTGGGCTTGTGCTTCGCGAATTGCTTGATTGCGCTTAAATACACCGCCGCGCGCGGGTCGGCTAATAATTTTTCCAGCACCCACCGCCCCAGGGCGTCCTGGCGTTGTGCCGCAGCCCGGGCCGCCGCCGCACGGCGCTTCCAGTTGTGCGAGAATGCAGATCGGA
>JAJZCU010000435.1 GCA_021828935.1 Planctomycetota bacterium
AGGGCATGCCCGCGCTGGAAGTACACATCTGGGACGGCACGTTGAAAGAAGGCGAAGCAGACCCCGTGGACCAGCAGTTGCTTTCGCTGGCGGCGCAGGAAAATGGCCGCATTGTCACCAACGATTATAACCTTAATAAAGTGGCCCAGCTGCGCAACGTCAGCGTGGTGAACATCAACGATATTGCCAATTCACTGAAGCCCGTGGCGCTGCCCGGCGAAACCATGACCGTGAAGCTGTTGCGCGCGGGCGAATCGGCCATGCAGGCCGTGGGGTATCTGGAAGACGGCACCATGGTGGTGGTGGAAAATGGGCGTGGCCGCATCGGCGAACAAGTGGAACTCACGGTAACCAGTGCCTTGCAAACATCCGCTGGCCGCATGATCTTCGGGCGCATGGAAGGCGCCGCCAGCTCCGGACCGGGCCCGGGTCCGGGTCCAAGCCGGGCGGCACATGCCCGCGAGAGTGAAGCGGCGGTTGGGGAAGCCGATGGCCGGCGGCAATGACACATGTAGCCCCGCGGGTTGCGGCGCCTGCGGGCGCCCGGGGGGGCGAAATATCCGGCCCCCGGGCGTAGATCAATAACCCACGAAAAACGAACGTTCAGGGTTTTACTTGTTCCAGTGGCACGGCATGGAAAACTTCCTCCACTGTGCGCAGCGCCTTGGCCAGGAATTTCTCAGGATCAGCCCAATCATTGGAATCGTTATAGTTCGAATGCGTTCCATCAGAAGCCCAGGTTGTAAAAAAATGCGAGCCGCCGCCGAATTCCTCCGCCATCGAATTAACCTCTGATGCAACGCAGAAGGAGGGAACCTTCTCGCCTTTCTTATACACCCCAAAGAGGAAAGCGAAATCCGTCATACCTTCCGACACGATCTGGTCGTAAAGGATGGCGTGCATCTTCCGTGTCAGCGGGATCGTGATCACGGGACGCATTGATTCCACCGCCGGCAAATAAACCATGTCCTGCACCGTTCTAAAAAACTACGAATTTCAATGACCACTGGTCCAACCATGTCCACTTACGGGCGTGGGCCGGTATTGGTTTCATGCTTGCGCTGACCACTGCAATTCGGCAGGTTTGGGCAATTATTGGCCCGTACTATTTGCTGCGCGCCGCCAGCATGTGCGCTAAATCGGCGAGCTTGGCGGCATCGGGGCCAAGGGCGGCGGCGGCGTTGATGCTCAACGTTAATTGTTCAGTTAAATGCCGGCGGGTGGCGTCCAAACCCAGCAGGCTGGGATAGGTTAATTTGCCAATTTCGGCGTCTTTGCCGGTGCGCTTTCCCAATTGCTCGGCCGTGGCGGTGACGTCCAACAAGTCGTCCACAATTTGAAACATCAGACCGATGGCCTTGCCGTAGGCGTCGATATGATTCATGGCGGCCGGGGTGGCGCGGCCGGATAAGGCGCCCATGCGGCAGGCCGCGTTGATTAACGCGCCGGTTTTCATGCGATGCACGCGCTGCAAATCGGCCAGTGTCGCGGCGGCGCGGTCGGCCTGCCGCGGGTGGCAGGTGTCCAGCACCTGCCCGCCGATCATGCCTTGAGCGCCGGTGGCCACGGCCAGTTCGCGCGAAAGGGCCAGCGCCAACCGGGCGTCCGGCACGCCCACGGCCAGCAGTTCAAAGGCCAGCGTGTTCATGGCGTCGCCGGCCAAAATGGCCAAAGCGTCGCCGAACACTTTGTGATTGGTGGGCCGGCCGCGACGCAGGTCGTCATCATCCATCGCCGGCAGATCATCATGTACCAGCGAAAAACAATGAATCAATTCCACGGCGCCGGCGGCGGGCATGGCGTCTTCCTGATTACCGCCCACGGCGCGGGCACAGAGTATGGCCAGGGCGGGGCGGATGCGTTTGCCGGGCCCCAGCAGACTGTAGCGTATGGCTTCCATCAGCGGGGCGGGGCACTGACTTTGGGTGCTTAGAAAATCTGATAAAAAAGCGTCCGTCTGAGCGGCCGCCCGGTCGAGTGTTTCGTGGATGGTGGCGGCGGGCGCATCGGCGGCCGCGGGAATGGAAGCCATCAAGGCCCTCCGCAAGTAGTAACCAATTAGCGTTAGTGCGAGGCGATTATAACAAGCGGGTGTCAGGGCGAAAGAGGCGCGTGCGGGGGGTGTGGGGGGACGCCGGGAAGCGGCCCCGTGACGCGGCCCTGCCGCGGGCGCCGACCTGTTGTGTTGTATGGCGATTCATCGCACAACCGCAAACGAATCGGAAGCCTCCCGCCCGTTAATTATGTCCGCCGGGGGTAGAACCGCGCCCGCGCTTAGCCGACACGTATACGTGTCGGCTAGGCGGCGAACGCGGTCCTGCGGCAAATTCTGTCGCCGCCCTCGGCCCGGTTTCTCGGCGTTCCACGGAACGGATATATCGTTGCGCGCTCGCGCCGACTTTTTTATATGGCGATTCATTGTAAAATCGCGAACAGATCCGAAACATCCCGCCGGTTAATTGTGTCAAGAATGGTTGCCAGGCAAATAATTCGCATTCGGCCCGCGCTAGATCCCCGCAGGTCCGGCGGCGCCTGCCGCAGCAAGCTCATCCGCCGGCAACTCGATCAACGAAGATGACGCTGGCCGGGAATGGAATTCCACCAAGTACAGATGACGCCCCTTGATCCCGATGGGCCCGCGATCTTCTTTGACAATGCCCTGAACGGAGCGGATTCCGACCGTGAATCTGACGCGGTCGCCCTTCTTTATCTTTCTTTTAGACATTTCCCTTGCTCCAATTTACCTTGACC
>JAJZCU010000436.1 GCA_021828935.1 Planctomycetota bacterium
GTCGGGGTTGTAAAACCCGCGGATCACGCTGGAGGCCGAGCCTTCCGGCGGATGCACCAGCGCCGCCACCGGCCGGTCATATTTGTTAAACCGGAAGGCCTGCAGATAAAATTCATCCTGACCGTCGTTAAGTTCAATGACCGAATGGAACGTGGTTCTGCCGTCAACATGGGTGAACCGCCAGTCCAGCCGGTGCGTGCCTTCAATGGGCGGGCTGGCGCGTTGGTATTGCAAACCAATCAAATAATGGCCGGCCTTGAGCGTGGAGACGGTCTGCCCAAAACTGTGCTTTAATAACGTAACGGTCTGGGCCGCCGCGTCGTCGTTGGTTTGCACGCGCCCGCGGAATGCGGCGTCGACCAATGCGCCGGTGGTGCCCCTGCGGGTGGACCCTAAAAGCAACCAGCGCAGGTCGCGCATCTGCCCGGCAATGTTGCGCCAGTTGATGCGGTTGGCGGTGTCATTGGGGCAGTCCACCACGCCCGAGACATCGCGAATGGTGGCGAACGACCCCGCCGCCACGCCCCGCCATAGCGCATCATCCGTCGAAAGACCCTGGGGTATGGGAAAAAAGGTGGCCAGCGTGCTGTTGTTGCTTGTGGAATGCACGTCGAACGTTGACGTGAACGGCAGATGTTTTTTGCGCGCCACGCGCCGGGCCGCATAGAAGTAACGCTGCGAAAAAAACGTCCGCGTATTGCTGCATTTCACCGGAAAAGTTAATCCCGCCGGGCACGGAATAGGATTCGCTGAAGAAGCCAAAAGATCGGCCATGGCTGGTTAAATGCACGCCCATGACAATGCGGATGTGCGGCATTTTTCCATTCAATTTCAGCCCCGCGCGGATGGTTTTCCACTGTTGCAGCATGGCCAGTTTTCGCCGGCGGCGCCGCAGTTCCCGCCGCCAGGGCGAAGCCAGGCGCCGGGCGGCGCGGCGCACGATGCCCGCAAAGCGACCCAGAGGTTTGCGGCCACGCACACGATGTCGGGCCGCGCCAACCGCAATTTTCCTGGCAAGATACCGCTTGAGAGCCATTTGCCTTTGCGGCGTGCGCGGCTGGGTCCGCAGATTTTCCAGCGTGCGCTGGTCATCGGACATTTCCTGGGTGAGAGCGCCGCGGATCACGCCGCGAATTTTTCGATCAGTAAAAGAACTGAACTTTCCCGCGGAGATCGCCCGCAACGCCGCCACGATAACGTCCGCATGACCGGACGAAACCGCAAGTTTTCTTACCATTTTATCAACCGCGCGCGGGCGGGCCTGCAAAAGCCGCAGCAATTCGCGCGTGCCGCGAAAGTTCCAGGCGTTGTCCGCCACCAGCGCGAAGAGAACCGCGCTGTGGGTGTGCTTGGCCGCCAGCCGCCGGGCAAGGTTCACCACCGCCGCCGCGGAAATGTCCTGATCCGCCCCCGGGCATTGGCCCAGCACTTCGCTGGAGGCGTCGTAACGCGCCAGCACCACGTCCAGCCGCCGCACCCACCGGCCGCCCCTGGCCGGGCCTTGGTACGCCCCCGGAATAAAACACAACACGTTCTCCCCGACGCGGGAAACCCACTTCGCGTGAATGGCAATGGCCAATTCTGATATTTTTCCCGCTTGAATCTCCGCCACCGCCGCGGGATTATCAACATACAGCCGCGGAAACTTTAATGGAATATGCACCGTTTTGTTGCGCAAATCGGTATAGTTCGTGTGGCTGTTGCCCAGAAAAATCACGCCCCTTGCGCCCAGCGCCCCGATGGTTTCCCAGGCCCGGCCAGGGTAATTGGCGTCGATGGCCACCCAGGCGCCCGCAATTTTTTTCCGCGGCAGGTCCTCCAGGCGGCCGGACTTGGCGTACACCAACGGCGCCACGGCGCGCTCCCGCGGCCCCACCGCCGGTATTTCCCCCCCGCAGGGGAACATTGCGTACATCGGAATCGCCGCCGATGGCCGGGCGGGATCAAACGCCCGCACCGCCCGGGCGCGCGGGACAACCTCGGTAAATTTCTGGCGCCAAACCGGCCGGCCGGTGGCCTGCGCCAGGCGGTGCGCATAATAATTGGCAGTTTTTTGGGCGCCAATGGTTCCAGCCGAACGGTCATCGCCGAATGCGGCCACGCGCAGCGCGCTTTCATACATGCCGTGGACGCCGGGCGGCACGGTCGCGGGCATCTTTTTTTTATTGGTTATTCTGGCGGATTTTGTTTTTTGATGAACGTTGGCCGAAGGCGGCGCGGCGGCGTGATCGGCACGCGATGCCAGCTCTGGGGCGCCGGCCGACAAAGCGGCTGGCGCGGCGATCATCACCAGGAACAGCAGCGCCTGTGGCAGACCCCGTAAACGCATGAAAACCTTCTGCAACATTCCATGGTCAATCGGCGGCGGCGCGGAACGAAATCCCGAACCAATGCGCAGCGCCCCAAACGCCCGGTTAGCCTCACGGCGTGCTCACCAAACCGCGCGGATGAATAAATGTTAATCCGCCCCGGCCCTTCTTTAAGCTCCAAATCACGCGGTCGGCCTGGCCGTATCCCTTTCCGCCGGCGCCGATGACGGTGGCCGGCTGCCGGCCCAGCCCCGTGGCCACCGCAGTGTTGGTGAGCGCGCGGAATGACAACTGCGGGGCAATTAGCTTAATACCAAGCAGCGCCAGCGCCGCATCCTGGGCTTGCACGCCGGCCAAACGCATGTGTCCTGATGACCCCAGCGCGGCCGGATCGCTGACTCCCGCGCGGCGGGTTCTGAACACTACAGCAGCGGGCC
>JAJZCU010000437.1 GCA_021828935.1 Planctomycetota bacterium
TCTCACCGTCTCAGCGTTTTTTTATTTGGCCCGTGCGGCGCCATGCCTCTGGAAAAAGATGTTTCACGGGTTCCCGCGCGGTATACGAGCGAGCGTGATTTCGCGCCGCGGGCGGTACAGGTCGCCAGCCGGAATGATACCGACAGGGTTTCATTCGACGCCGGCGGCGATTGAAGATTGGCCACAGGGAACACAGAGGAGAACACGATGGACGAATTAATAGAGAATATCCTTGGTGCTGCAAGCTGTGAACTTTAGCGAAATGCGGTTGATCGATGGGGTCAAACGTATCTCTGTGACCTGTGGGAACGAGGATGGGGATTTTGAGTTGTGCGGCCAATCTGGATATTCTCTTCGCGCGCCGGTGAAACGGGTTGGCGTGACGTCTGGCGCCGATGGAAGATTATAAATAAAACGCTGAGGCGCGGAGAGCGCTGAGACGACGTTGGAGGGACGCGGGCGGGGGTTTTGAGGGGCTCGCGGTGAAAAGGGGGTTGGCCATCTTGGCCTAATGGGGGGTGGCCATCCTGGCCGCCGGATCGCACGCGTGCCATTGGGAATTAAATCTTGGCGTAGACGTGACAATGGGGGGTGGCCAACTTGGCCGGCGGATCGCATGCCATTTGGGATCAAATCTTAGCGTAGACATAACTGCGCCGGGCTGGAAGCCCACCCCCCCCCATAAATTATGTGAGGACGGGGGCGCGGACGGCGCTATTTTCAACAAATTGGTGTACGCATGTCAGAAGCAACATTTATGGAGCGGCGGATAAGCCCGGTAATAAAAATTTGTGTGGCGGGATTTTTCCTGGTCCTGGTGGCAGCATTTGTTATTGAAAATTTGGAAAGCCATCCCTGCGGCGGCGTTTCCTGCCGGATGATTTCCCAGGCAAATCAAAGAAATTTGACCTTGCAATGTGTCCTCTGGTCACAAAGCCACCGTGGCCGCTGGCCCCCGAACATCGCCACAGTCTTCGCGTCCGCAGATAAGCATCACTATAGTGCGAGGGTTTTGGTTAACCCGTACAGCGGCCACACGCCGCTGCAAATTCCACCCGCGGACCGCCATAACGCCCAATGGATTGAAGCGCACCTCAAGGGGCATTGTGATTACGTATATGCGGGCCGGGGTCTGCGCGGAGAATCGCCCCAGAAGTTGGCCGGCGTGATCGTGTTTTACGGGCGCCCGCGTAATGACCGCCATCGCGCCGGCTGCAATGTTGCGTGGGGCAACGTTCGAGCGCGCTGGTTTAGGAAAAGCCAATTGCCGGCGGTGTTCGCCAAAAATAATGTGGCGCGCAGAAAGGCCGGGTTCCCGCCGCTTATCTTCGGGCCCAATATGCCGCCGCCGTGAATCCAGCCGGGACTCTGGATAGTAGATCTGTGGGCGCGGTGAAAGGGTTGGCGCGGCGCCCGCGCGCCGGCGGAAGATTATAAATAAAACGCTGAGGCGCAGAGATCGCAGAGACGACGCTTGAGGGACGAGGGGCGGCGGGTGGGGATATTGGGACGGCTCCTTACCATTGCATCATGCCGCAGCAAGATTACGCCTGCCTTTGGAGATTTACTTTGCTTTGGTGGCTAAAATCAATCGCACTTGCTAACATCTGCAAGCGATTTTGTCCGATAGACCATGGGGTGATGACATGGCAAATGCGCTGCTACAGGCCCGCCGGGTGTTCCGCCGACAGGGTGGCCTCCTGAGTACCGGAGAAGCCTTGGCGGCGGGAATCCACCCGCGTACCCTTTACGCGATGCGGAAAAATGGCGAGGTGGAAACAATGGCCCGGGGCCTCTATCGGCTGGCGGGCCTGCCGCCGCTGGCCGACCCCGACTTGGCAATAATCGCCAAACGGGCGCCCAACGCCGTGGTCTGTCTGATTTCGGCACTGGCCCTTCATGAACTCACGACGCAGGTTCCCCATGAGGTCCACATCGCGATCAGGCGATCTGCCGGCACTCCCGTTCTGGCGCACCTGCCTTTCCGGCTGTACCGCTTCACCGGCGCCGCGTTCGAGACGGGAATTGAAACGCAAAAAATTAGCGGCGTGCCCGTGCGCGTCTACAGTGCCGAAAAGACCCTGGCGGACTGTTTCAAGTACCGCCACCGGATCGGCATGGAAGTCGTGCTGGAAGCCCTCCACGCCTATCGCGGCAGACGGAAGAAGGATTTCCAGCAGGTGCTCAATTACGCACGGATGTGCCGCGTAGAACGGGTCATGCGCCCGTACCTGGAGGCCATCGTATGACCCGCCGCAACGTGAAGAATGTGGCTGCTTCCATTCATCAGCGACTGCTCAATGCCGCGAGGGAGGCCGGTCGCCCCTTTAACGAGTTCCCAAAAAATAATGCGTCGGCCAACGCGGCGCGGCCACGCAAGCCGGAAGTCCACGGCGGGTGTGGGTGGTTGCCGGCGCGCTGAATCGCGGCATAGCCGGCGGTCCACCAGCGGCGGCTTGCAGCGCGGCCGGTACGGCAGTAACGTGCATGGCGGATTGCAGGCGGTTGTTGTCGGCGAACGGCATCGCCAGCGGCCAATGCCCACGAACGTAGAGGAAAAGGAATATGTGCTTGCGAAGGGATCGCGGCATGACGCCAACGCCGCGAGTGCCCCGCCCTCGCGCATTGATCCTCGCGGGCCCTAACGGCTGCGGCAAGATGCAATGGTAAGGAGCCGTCCCAATATCCCCACCCGCCGCCCCTCGTCCCTCAAGCGTCGTCTCTGCGATCTCTGCGCCTCAGCG
>JAJZCU010000438.1 GCA_021828935.1 Planctomycetota bacterium
GGCGCATTGGTTACGGGCATCGCCGCGCCGGAAATGGGCGTATGGGCGGCCAGTGCTTCCATGTGTTCCAAAATTTGGTTGGCCAGTTCGCGGGTGGGGGTGAGCACCAAGGCGCGCACGGCGCGGCGGGGCGGCTGGCGCGTCATGAGGTGGTGAATGGTGGGCAGCATGAAAGCGGCGGTTTTGCCGGACCCGGTGGCGGCGCACGCCAGCACATCGCGGCCTTCCATGGCGGGGCCGATGGCCTGGGCCTGAATGGGCGTGGGGGCCTTGAACGCAAGAAATTTAACGCCGCGCATGATGTCCGCATGCAGGCCGAAAGAGGAAAAGGGCATTGTTGCTCCAAAAAAATAAGCAGCCCGTCCCGGGAAAATCACAGGTGAGGCAGCGGTCCCTGCCTGAACAACTCAACATAGAGGGAGTCTAGCGCGGGAAGATTGATACGTGTATCATAGTGCGGCGCGCGGGCGGTTGCAACCGGGCCCGGGGCGCGGCGGCGCGGGATTAATAATTCCGGGTTTAAGCCGACCGCGGCGTTGTGCGCAGCTTATTTATTTAATAATAATAATAAACGATCAGCCCGGATGCCAGGCGCCGTTTATCTGGGCGAAATGGCTCGATGCCGCCAGAACCCCCACCCCCCACACCAAGCCCAGCAACAACCCAATGATCCCCAGCACGATCGCCGCGGTGGCGCGCCCCCGGCCGGCGCTGCCATCCACGCGCATCTGGCCTTTGGCCTTTACGCCCAGCACGATCGCGGCGATGCCCGTAACCAATGCGCCCAGAGGCGAGCAGAATCCCACCACCGAAGCAATCCCACAAATCATGCCGGCCAGCGCGAAGGCGTTTTGCCTTGACCCGCCGTAGGCGCCCGGCGGCGTTGGCGACCCCCCGTACCCGGCGCTTTCTGGAACGCCCATGCCGCCGGGCCGGGTAAATGCGCCCGCGGAGGACAGCATCGGGCCGCCAAAAAGATCGGCCGTCAGCGGCGACTGCGTGATGGGTTCCCAACTGTTGGAATTTTCCGGCGCGATAAACATGGTGGGCGCCAGACGGCCCTGCGTAAACCATTGCCGAATCTGGTCCAGCGGCGCCGGGCCGTAAACGTTTCCCTGGACATCGCGCACATTGTACATGGTTGTGGAATCCGGCATGGGGCGTTCCTTTTGATCGTCCGGTCTTTTGGTCTGTTCAGCGAAAAGCGTAGTGCGAAGTACCGCCATGGGCAAGGCGTCCGGCACGCGTCAACGATAAGCACGTTTAGCCCCGCGGATTGGCGCGCCCGCACCGCGCGGGCGGACGGCGAACCGCCGCGCACAATCAAACCGCCGGGAGCCCTTCATGCCCGACCCGATGCGCTATGCCAACCCGGACGGCGGTCGGTCCGCGACGGCGGAGGCCCATTCTTTGTTAGGCTTGTGGCCCATGGTGAAAACCAATTCGCCGCCGGCGGTGATCTGTTGGTGCGTGATCCAGCTGCGCGGCAAGTCCCGGCCATTGAATGAAACTTTCTGCACATAAACATTCTGCGCGGAATTATTCTCTGCAATAATTGTGAAAATTTTTCCGGTGGCGGGATTGCGAATCTTGACGCGGTGGATCACCGGACTGCCCAGCACATAAACGCCCGTGGCGGCGTTAACAGGATAAAAGCCCATGGCGCCCAGCACAAACCAACTGGAAAGCTGCCCGCAGTCGTCGTTGCCGGGAATGCCTTCGGGGGTGTCGGTGTACCAGCGGGCCATGACTTTGCGGGCCCAGTACTGGGTTTTCCATGCGGCGCCGGCAAAGTTATACAGATAAGGAATATGATTGCTGGGCTCGTTGCCCTGAGCGTCCTGGCCAACCATGCCGCTGATGTCCGGCGGGGCGTTGTACAATTTGGTGGGCGCGGTAAACAGTGCGTCAAGCTTCGCAATAAATGGCTGGTCGCCGCCGAACAGTTTGATCAGGCCGGGCACATCCTGCATCACGTTAAAGGTGGCCTGCCAGGCGTCTGACTCGGTGTAGTCGTGCCAGTATTCCTGGTCGGGCCGGAAGGGCTCGCGCCATTGGCCGTTCAGCGAGCGCCCGCGCATGAAGCCGGTGGCGGGGTCAAATAGATTGCGATAATTCTGGCCGAATTTTTCAAACATGGCCGCGTCCTCGTGTTTGCCCAACAATTTTGCCATGGCGCCCACGCACCAGTAGTCATAGGCGTAATCCAGCGTGCGGGAAACGGATTGTCTGCCCGGCCCGGTGGGAATAAAACCGTGCTCGCGGAATTGGTCCTGAAAATTACGATTATTCATGGCGGTGACGCGCATGGCGTCGTACATGGCGTGAACATCCCAGCCGCGGAAGCCGCGCGTGTAGGCGCCCAGAATCATGCCCGCGCTGTGAAAGCCGGTCATGCACCAGGTTTCATTGCCCCACAATGGCCATACCGGCAGCGATTGTTGATTAAGCTGCTTGTAATCAGCCAAAAACGTGTTCATGACATCATTGGTGCGGTGCGGCTGGGTAAGCATGAGGAACGGGAACTCGCCGCGGTAAATGTCCCAGATGGATAGCGTGGTATATTTTGTGAATTTTGGATGGGCGTGGTTTCGTGCGCCCGAATGGTTCTTGCCGTCCTGGCCGCGGTAGGTTCCATCAACATCATTAAACGTGGCGGGGGCGGTCATGCCGTGGTAGGCGCCGGTGTAGAAGGCGGCGTCCAACTTTTTCGTGGGCAATTTCGCGGGTGGGGGTGAGC
>JAJZCU010000439.1 GCA_021828935.1 Planctomycetota bacterium
GCGGCTTCCGCGTAACCACCAACACCACGCTGTTTGACGGCACGGACCCCAAAGCGGTGCGGGCGTTTTTTGATGAAATGATGGGTCTGGGCGTGGAAGGCATGATGCTTTCCCCCGGCTACAGTTATGACAAGGCGCCGGACCAGAGCCACTTTTTGGGCCGGGCCAAGACGCGGCGGCTGTTTGGCGCCATATTAAGCAACCGGAAGGACAACTGGCGTTTCAACCAAAGCCCGCTGTTCTTGGAATTCTTAATGGGAAAACGGGATTATTCCTGCACCCCCTGGGGCATGCCCACGTACAACGTGTTCGGCTGGCAGAAGCCCTGCTACCTGCTGCAGGATGGCTACGCGGATTCCTTTAAAGAACTCATGCAGGCTACGGAATGGGAAAAGTATGGCACGGAATCGGGCAATCCGCGCTGCGCCAATTGCATGGTTCACAGCGGGTATGAGGCCAGTGCGGTAAACGAAACTTTCGGCTCATTCAAGGGCTTGCTGAGCACGGCGCGGGCAACATTGTTGGGCGGCAAGTATGCCAACCGGGCGGCGCTGGAGGCATTGGATGCCCCGGCCGAAACGCCGATTTGGGATAAAACGCAGCGGCTGGTGCAGGTGAATGTACCGACGCGGACGCGGGAAAAGGTGTCGGCGTAGCGGGCAAACCTCGCCACGGCGGGGGAAATTTTATTGTTAACCGGGGGCCATGCGCGGGCGCGTGGCATTTTTCTGAGGAATGCCTTTTTATGCCGCAGGATGTCAAAGCGATGCCGGTGAACCCCGGCGACGTGGACGCCGCGTCTGGCGTTGCGCCGGGCGTGGCGCATGAAAAGCTGGAAGGGTGGATTCCGCCGTTGGCCACGGCTGATGAAGTCCGGGCGGCGCTGGAAAAGGCGTTTGATTACCGAGGCGATGTCACGCTGACGCTTAAAGATGGCCGCGTGGTGGAAGGGTACATTTTCGATCGGCGCAATGGTTCGGCGCTCGAACAATGCGTGGTGCGGCTGTTTCCGAAGGACCGCGATGAAAAAGTGACCATTTCTTACGCCGAAATTGCGCGGGTGGTGTTCTCCGGCCGCGACACCGCCGCCGGCAAGAGCTTTGAAACGTGGCTGAAAAAATATGCCGAGAAAAAGGCGGCGGGCGAGAAGAACATCGGCATTGAGCCGGAAAAGCTGGATTAGGCCCCGCCCCATCCGTCCCCCAGGGGACTATCAATTTATACGGCTTGGGTGACCAGGGACTTTATACCTGGCTATTGTCGGGCCTCCACGGGAGGCAACGGCGCACCCGCTCGGGCGATGGCGCGTAACCATCCAACAGCCGGAGGTTGTCATCAGTCCAGCCCGCGGCTGTTAAGCGCTTCAGGCCGACTTTAATAGGTTATTTTGACCGTCGGATGCTGCGCATACCACGCGAACAATAAACTGTACATCACCGGCGGGCGAAACGCGCCGTGCAGGGCCAGCGTCAGCGGTTTCCTGCCCAGGCGGAAGCCCACGGACCGGCCGGCGATCGGAATGCTAAAAAATTTACGGCCGGCGGCCTGCTTGATCAGCCAGGGAAAAGGCAGCACGCGCCACGCGGTGCCCAGGCGAATGGCCAGCACGTTGGTTTTCATGGGCAGGGCGGGGTTGTTCCATTGCGGCTGCACGGGATAATGCAGCGTGCTGGGGTTGAAATAATAGGCATCAAATGGCGCCTTGCGGTACGCGGCCCGCATGCCGGGCATGCGCCGCAGCACCAGCGTGTGCGGGTGCATCTTCAGCCAGCGGCCATACGAAACGATCTGGCAAAACAGCAGCTTGAGCTTTCGGCGGGCGCCGGCGGCGGGGCCGGTAATGGCGCGGCCCTGAATCTGCGACCACAGGCTTTCCTGTGCGGGTTTGGGCTGACGGTCATACAGCAAGGCGTTGCTGTTGTATTCCAATCCACTGTAACCGAAGACAAGCGTTTTTCCGCCGCTCACGCGGCTGTATACTGCGGCGCTGTTGCACCACCCGTCGAAAGTCACGGCAATGGGTTGGCCGCCCACCGTGGCATTGGCCACATCATGCCAGCCCATTATGCGCACGGGATACGCACGCGATTGCCCGCCAATTTTTACTCCGATGACCGTGTCCAGCGGCAGCAGGAACCGGCCGCTTTCCACCTCTTTTTTATTTAACTGCGTGACGCGGCGGGGCGTGATGTAGCGCGGATGGTCAAACGCCTCCAAGGCACCTTTGTACTGGCCGGAGGCGATGATCTGTTTTTTTGGAACCAGACACGGAGTCAAGTTAAATTGATAAGAAGAAACCGTTTTGCCGTTGCCCACGAAGTGGTAGAGGTGGCCGTTAAGCAGCGGAATAAGAACGAATTGGGTCAACGCCGCGAAAAAGAAGAAGATGGCCAGCAGCACCACCCAGCCGCCGTTTTTGGTGAAGCTCCAAAATTTTCCCATAGAACACAGTCCATTCCGCGGCGCCGCCGGACAATCCGGCCACCGATGCCCAGGCGACCTGCCGAAGAACGCCGGGCGTGACTGTAAAAAAAGCGCGCCGGTTTGTCCATGCGCGCTTCTTGAGATTGTGGGGTTTAACTGAACGCTTTCGCCGCGGAAAAATTATAATTGTTCAGTCGATGGCGACCGCTCCTCGGAAAGTTCCGTCCGCGGATACGCGGCCTCGCGAATCGGAGAGTCGTGATTGTGGTCATGGTGTTCGTGATGGTCGTGGCGACCGCCGGTGACATTCTTGATC
>JAJZCU010000440.1 GCA_021828935.1 Planctomycetota bacterium
AAACGGTAACGCTGGCGGGCGCTGGTTTTATTAAGTTTCAGCAGGCGCAACACGCTCTTTGCGGCCCGCGGCGTGCCGCGACTTAGATTGGCCTGCCACGCCAGCCATTTTTGTGATCGTGGGTTTAAACGGATCAGATGATGCAGGGCATGCAGGGCGCCGGGAGTGTTGGAGGCGGCCACCGCCTGCATGAAGCGCCGTACTTCGGGCCGCGGATCCCACCGCAGGCGATTTTGCGCCATCGGGAGATAGACCGTAAATGCGGCGGTGGCGGCGATGACAACCAGCGTGGCCCCAACGGCCAGTTGCGCAATTTGCCCAGTGCGCCTTGGTTCGGGCCCTGCGCCACCGGGGGCGTCCGACACTGGCCGGCTCTGGGCCGCGCCCAGCAGCATCCAGAACAGCATGGCCACGGGCCCGGTGACAAGCGCCAGATTTACCTGATCGTAAATTAACATGCCGCCGGCGCCTACGGCCAGGGCCGCGGCGACAAATCGGCGTTGGCCGGGGTCCAGCAGCGTCATGGCGCGCAGCGCAATCAAAGCCACGGTCGCCGCAATAATTCCATAAATAATGTCCAGAAGTATAAAAAACAACTGCGGAATAACGGCCACGGCATAGCGCAGCGCAATCCAGCCTGTCGTCACCGCGATAACGGCTGCGAACGCCCCGGTTCCGAAGGTTTTGCCAGGCGCGGCGGAGGCTGGGGTGGCGGGCATTGGTTCCACGTCAGGCGGGAAGCACTGACCCATTTGCCAGGCAATCAAGGCCGCCCATAGCGCCGCCGCGGGCAGGCCCATTTCGGTGGCGACGCGCACCAGCACGCTGTGCGGGTCTTTAACATCTTCCGGGGCCGATGGCAATTTGTAATCGGTGTAATACAGCCCAAAATTATTAAGCCCGACGCCCAGCAGCGGTCGGCGCACGGCCATGCGCGCCGCGGCGGTCCAGTATTGCCAGCGAAAGGCCAGGCTTTTGGTGGGCAGGGTGTGAAACAGCAGGCCGAACGCGACGGTTCCAATAATTAATAAGCCAAAGAATCCGGCGACGATGGCGCCCACCAATGCGCGGCGCCGGGCCAGCCACGCGCGCTTCCGCCATGCCACGACCACCACCAGCAGCGTGAACAGCATCGCCGCCAGCCCGCCTTTGCTTTTGGTCAGCACGGCCACTGCCACCCCGGCAAAGGTCAGCGCGAACGCGACGACGGCCACCGCCGGAAGAAAGGGAATTTGCGCGTCGCCGCCGCGCGCGCCAGAACGCGCCTTGGTGGGCGGCCGTGGAAGCTTGTCGCGGCGCCCGGCCAGCCATGTGGCGAACGCCAGGGCCAGCGCCGCCGCCGCCAGCGGGATCATGCTTTCCGCGAATACGTCGCTTAGCGCGCCAAATCCGGTGGGGGCCATGCTTTTAAGCCGCGCTTCGTACAATTTTGAGTCAAGGCTGTGCGCGCTCCACATATTTTGCCTTAGAATTTGCGACTTATGCCGCTGGTAATAATGCCACGTTTCCGGCAGTGAAATGGTGCGTTGATAAAATCCACGAAAACAGCAGACCGCAAGAAAACCAATGACGAGGGCCACGAACAGATTTCTTCGGGCCTGATTCCTGGCAAGAACAGCGGCGCCCCAGCCGGCCAGCAGGGCCATGGCCACATCCAGCAGGCCCACCAGCGCCGTGAAATGGTCCGCCGCGCGCAGCATGGAGGCCGTTCCCAGCGCCAGGATGAAACCGATAAGGCCCAGGGCGATCCAATGGCGGCGGCGCAGGCGGTCGGCGGCCAGCGCGGCGATGCCCGTTAATAAAAATGTGACAACAGCGAAGGCCACCGTGGCGTTGGGA
Organism: Planctomycetota bacterium; assembly: GCA_021828935.1. Classification (GTDB taxonomy): domain Bacteria; phylum Planctomycetota; class Phycisphaerae; order WQYP01; family WQYP01; genus JAJZCU01. The sequence continues at coordinate 1,840 of JAJZCU010000440.1, forward strand.
CCGGGCTGCGGCGCGTGAAGCGGCGCCTTTCCCGCGGCGTAATGCACGGGGAAATGCAGCATGGTGAAAACATATTCAGTGATGGTCAGGCGCGTGAATAGAATGATCAGCAAACCCAGCCACGCCGCCCATTGCGCGCGTTCGCGCCATCTGGTATTCATGTGGTGTGTTCTCCCAGACGTTCCAAGATTCCGATCACCACCAGAATGCTCACGCATTGTCCGGCGATCAGGGCGGCCTGGGCCGGATTGGCGCGGGCCAGCAGCGGAGCCGAAAGGCCACAGGCCAGGGTGATGGCATAAATAATTAATACGGCGCTGCGCTTGGAAAAGCCATGCCGCGTGAGGCGGTGCGAAAAATGGTTGGCGTCGCCCACCAAGGGGCTTTTACCGCGGCGCAGCCGCAGCACGCTGACCACGGCCATATCGTACAGGGGTACGGCAACGACAATCAGCGGCATAAACACCGCGTACCAGCGCCCGTGGCCGGGGTAATAGGTGGTGCGCATGGTCAGGGCGGCCAGAAAAAATCCCAGCACCATGCTGCCGCCGTCGCCCATGAAAATGCTGGCGGGCGGAAAATTAAAGCATAAGAAGCCCAGGATGGATCCCATGTACACCGTCAGCAGCGCGCAGATAAACCACTGGCGGCTGTACAGGGCGGCCAGAAAAAACATGAGCGCGCACAGGAAGGCCACCCCCGCGGAAAGGCCATCCATGTTATCAAGAAAATTAAAGGCGTTGGTCAGCAACACAAGCCATACCACGCTTAGCGCCATTGACGCGATGACGCCGACCATTCCGAAATGGTCCAGGAACGTAAGCACGCGAAACGCGCCCGGCGCCATGCATTCGCCGCCGGCCACCAAGGCGGCGGCAGCATGGTGCTGGGATTT
>JAJZCU010000441.1 GCA_021828935.1 Planctomycetota bacterium
CCCCAAGCCCCCTATGACGGCAACGGGCACGCCCTGGACGTGGCGCTGCCGATTGTTGACCCGCAGCCCCCGGCCAACCCGTGGTTAAGCGCCCAGCGCATCATGTTGATCTTCACTGGTTTGGCCATCGTGCTTTGGTTGCTCAACGGGTTTTATCAGGTGGGCGTGGGTGAAGTGGCCGTGGTGGAGCGACTGGGGCAATTTGTCAATGGCCCGGATCACAAGCCCATGATTGTGAAGACCGGGCTGCGCTACCAGCTTCCGTGGCCCATCGACCGTATTTTCATTGTGCCGGTGGATCGCACGCAAACGCTGCAGATTACTTCGTTCAATAGGTCGCCGAAGAAGTATGCTTCGTTTGAGAAGACGCTGCTGCGCAAGGGGGAACCCAAGCGCGTCATCGACGCGATCTACAAACCGTATCTGATCACGGCCGACCAGAACGTGCTGCATTGCCAGATCATGTTGCAGTTCCGTGTGCGCAATCCGGTTCATTATTTAATTTCCGTTTACGAAAATCCCAGCCAGCGGCAGGGGCAGGGGCGCACGGCCATGATTGACCAACTGGCGGCGCATGAGCTTATCCGAAAGGTGGCGGCCACGCCGGTGGATGCGGCGCTGTTTTATGGCCGGCAGAAGTTGGAGGAGCAGCTTTTTGACGATCTGAAGAACCCCAAGGGCGGAACGCAGCGGCCCATGCACCGCCTGCGCCTGGGCATCAAGGTGCAGAATGTGCAGATTGAAGATATGCGTTGGCCCAAGGCGGAAAATGCGGCGTTTCTAAGCGTAGTTGATGCACAACAGCAACAGAACACTGCGGTGCAGAACGCATATAAATATGCCGTGCGTAAGAAAACGGTGGCCGCCGGGCAGGCCCAGGCCATTTTGAACGCCGCCAGCGCCTATCGCGACCGCGTTGTTGAGCATGCCACCGGCGAGGCCAGCCAGTTCGCGCATGTTTACGGGCAGTACAAGCTGCACCCGCGTATCGTCCGCCTGGCGTTGTTTGCCGACACGCTGGAAACCGTGATGGATAATGTCAACCGCGTGTTTTATGTGGAACCGCACCAGAAGATTTCCCTGGTCCTAAAGCCGCCGCCGCTGCTGATTCATCCGCGCAATTCCCAAAGCGCCAATCAAGGACGACCACCGGGCGGGCCCACGCCATGACGCATATTAGGGTAAACTTATTCCGTGTGATTCGCCGCCGCGGTTGGGCGGCATAATCCCAGCGTATCGGGGCCGGTGGAAACGTTCCGCGGCGCCGTAACTAACCCCTGCGGGCTTGCCCGCAGGGACTTTTTGGAGCAGGCATGGCCTCGGAAATTCCCGCGATAGAAACGCGCAAACTCACCAAAGTGTATCCCGGGTTCTGGAAAAGCCAGAATGTACCGGCCCTGACTGAACTGGACCTGACGATCAACCGCGGCGAAATTTTCGGTTTACTGGGGCCCAACGGCAGCGGCAAGACCACCTGCATTAAACTATTGCTGGGCTTGATTAACGCCACCGATGGCGAGGCCCGCGTGATGGACAAACCCGCCGGCGATCAGGACACGCGCCGGCACATTGGTTATCTGCCCGAAGAAACGTATTTGTATCGCTTTCTAAATGCGCGGCAAACATTGGATTTTTACGCCCGCCTGTTCAACATGAGCCGCGTGCAGCGCCGCCGCGCAGTTGATTATTATCTTGATTTTGTGGGCCTTGACCCGGCGGTGCGCTCCCGGCGGCTGGGCACGTATTCCAAGGGGCAGGCCCGTCGCGTGGGCCTGGCGCAGGCGCTATTAAACAACCCCGACCTTGTTATTTTAGATGAGCCCACGTCCGGTCTGGATCCCATTGGCATGTTGGAAATCAAGCAGATGATTGTGCGGCTCAAAGAGGCCGGGAAAACCGTGCTGCTGTCCAGCCATGTGTTGGCGGATGTGGAGGATTTGTGTGATCGGATTGTGATCCTGTATCGCGGGCGCGTGGAAATTCAGGGCCGGGTCGATGAGCTATTGCAAACGCAGGACGCATTTTTGATGGAAGCGCGAAACGTGCCGCCGGACGTGCAGGAGCGCCTCATGGTCATGGCGCGGGAGGCCGGCGCGAAAGATGTTCGACCGGGCAAGCCGCGCACGCGGTTGGAGGATATTTTCACGCAGTTGGTGGAAAGCAAGCGCAGGGGCGAGGCTCCGCGCATGCAACAAACGATTAAGGATGCACGCTAAATGGGCCTATATTCAATCCTTGCCATCTGCATCCTTGTGGCGGTGCTGGTCTGGTTTGTGCTGGTGGCGTACCGGGACGCGGCCCGGCTGGTGCGGCGCAAGCCCGGCGGGGCGGGCATATTTCGCGCCTGGGCGGTGGCGCGCGTAACCGTGCTGGAAGCGTGGTCGCAGCGCGCCTGGACGCTGCCGATCATCTGGTTTGTCATTTGTCTTTTATTAAGTCTTCTGATTCGCACGTACAATCCGCTGGAACGCGAACAGATGTACCTGACGGTATTTCTACGCGGGCAGGAATTCTTCGTGCTGTTTTACGTGGCGGTGCTGGCGTGCTTCAGCCTGCCGCGTGAACGCGAACGTCATACGGTGATCACCACGGCCAGCAAGCCGTTGTCGCGGCTGGAATTTTTCCTGGGCAAAGTTATCGGCCTTTGCGCCGTTGCGGCCGGCCTGCTGTTGATCATGGGCGCTGTTACCTGGCTGACCATGAACGTGGTGGACTTCAAGGTGCGGCACGACGC
>JAJZCU010000442.1 GCA_021828935.1 Planctomycetota bacterium
TTTTCACAAGTCTACGCAGCCTTCACGACGATCGCACGGCCCCGTCCATTTTCCAGCAGAAAAGATGCCGAACACCTTTGCCTGCGGCGCTTTGTCCCGGATCGCACGAATCTGGGCCCGGATGACTCCGATGGTTGGGCTTGCGGTGGCCATGGTCTTTTATTCCTCAATTATCCAGGAAACGTTAATCCTGGTTACCTGCGTGTTGCTGGCCCTTTGCCGCAGTCCAGCAATCTCGCTTTCGGCTTCCGTCACGCTCATATTTTCCCGCGTGCCGCTGTCGATTATCTTCTTGCCGGGCTTGGCGGGCGGTTTGACCGGCCCAGGCGGCTGATCAATCGGAGGCTCAGGCGGCGTCACTGGCGCCGTAAGCAGGTCAATGGCCTTGGACTGTTCAGTTAATAAAACGGAATCCAAAGCCGTTACATGCTGGTCATTCTTCAACGCTTCTTTGACACGTTCAAGAAGCGCCTGTGCCGCTGCCATGCGATCGTCGTGAAGGCTGCGTAGACTTGTGAAAAGTTTCCACTGGGTGTTACCCAGAGCGTTCACAACTTTGCCCGCGGAGGCCAGACTGGTTCCCATTGCGGCCTCCGAAGTCACGGGGTGAAGATCTGCCAAGGCATCAACAACCGCGGCCGGGCTTGCGTCGCGTAACGCCTCCAAAAGCCCCAGTACCGCGGCGGCAGTCTGATACCGCGGGGCGGCTTCTTTGGGCTCGCCAAAGCTTGCCAAATGGCGCGCCACAACGCCGTAAAGCCCCCGACATGATTCCGCATTCTGTTTGGCCCTGCCCTGAATTTCAACCGCCAGGTTGGCCACGTTCGGGGCGTTTAATAACGGGCGGCACACGAAGCCGAAAAGTTGGCTTGCTCGCTCCACCGCGGTCTTCCATGCTGTTTCTTTGGGCAGCCGCTGTTCTCGCAACTCCACTTCGTCCGGCATGTCGGTCAGGGTGGCGTCGAAGGGCGCGCCGTGGCGAAAGAAGCTCCGATTGGTCTGGGCCGCGAACACAAGAATAATAAGGTTACCGCATTCCCTGGGAAGCCCCATGCTGCGCGGTTCGTCCATCCATTTTCGCAAGGCCGATACCGTCATGCTTACGCCAACCTCCGCGGCCTTTCGCGTGAAATGGTCCTTCCACCGTTGCCCCAAAACAAAATGGGTCTCGCCCTGTTCGCCGAGGTTAAGCGGTTCGGCGATTTGTTTCATAAGGCTGCGGACGCTCTTCTCCACCTGAACGCGTCCGCCCGCCTCCGACACCGCTCTGAGCGCTTCCTCATACACCTTGCGCAAATGCAGCGGTTTAATTGCAGCGCCGAAGGCCGGATGTGCCGGAAATTCAAAGCTCAGGGCCTGGCCAAGAAGTTCCTCCAATGCGTCCTTCAAATTGCTGGCCGCCGGCGGCTGCAACTCGAGGCCCGGAAAAAGCGTTTGGTAGCGATTGGCCAAAGAGTGGGAATCATCAATGGATTTACTTTGGCTTCCGCGGATGCCGTAGGCCGCTTCGATGTGCTGCCTGACTTTTTCCTGAAGCGAACTGCGCTGATTCTCCAGCAGCGTGCGGGCAATGGCCCGGTCCTGGGATGAAAGGAATGCCGCATACCCGCTGAAACGCTCACCGGTCAGAATATGTTCAATAATAACCAAGCGGCTCAAATCGCGCCGGGCCGTTTCGGAAAAAAACGCGGGTAGCCACACCAGTGTCCGCGTGCCGTCCCGATTGTTGTTCATGTAAAGCTGGATCTTGCCCTGGTCATCGCGCGGGGTGTGGCCCGGTTCATCGAATGGGTAATCGACCACGACTTTCCAATTCGTGCCGCTGGCGGTGAGGCTGGTTTCGGGCAGAGATCGAACGTTGCCGTAGATTAAATCGCACTGGCGCGTCGTGTTCCGCCATTGGAAATCGTATGAAAGGAACGTCTCATCAACATTTTCGATCTGGGCTTCCTTGAACACTATCTGGCGGACCAACCGCATCTGGTTCCCCAGATTGTCCTCGTGTTCCGCCGCCGCGATGATGGCGTCGGTGTCAACACCGCTAAGCTGAATCGAGATTGTCGGGTTGGGCGCGTCGCGTTCAACCTTGATCTCGCCAACCTGGCTCGACCAATCCTTCACCTTTTGTAGCACCAGCCCGGATTCTTTGCCAGGAATGGGCGAGCGAATGGTGCCGTGGTTCAAGGCCGCCAGACGGCCGGCATTCAGGGAGCGCAACGCATTGACGCCGGGAACCAGCGCCGCCAGCAGCAACGTCTTTACCAGGCGGTCGTCGTTGGTGAAGATAATTCGGGCCTGATCATCAATGGGTTTGGCCAGCAGTTCGTCACGTCTGGCGCCGTTCTGGGCCTCCAGCATCGGCAGCAGTTTTTCGTAATACAGTTTCCGGGCGTTATCAAAGTGAATCTTCATGTCCTGGCTGAAGGCCTCATCGCCCTGGGCCACGGCGTCGTACAGATCGCCCACCGGCACGATGTCTCCAACCTTCAGCGTGTCCTGCTGCTCCACCAGCAATTGCAGCATGACCTTCAGCGCCGTGCGTTCCCGTTGAAGCATGCTGGATGCCGCGATCAGCGCTTGCATTAAAGCGGGACTGAACGGATAGATAAGATGGAACGTGTCCCGGTCATATTCGTCGGCCAGAAGCGTGTCCATGACTTCCTTGCGAATCTTGGCCGTTTCTTCAAACGCCGCATCCAGTTCCTGTTTTGCT
>JAJZCU010000020.1 GCA_021828935.1 Planctomycetota bacterium
CCGCTATTAATGCGAGGTTTGCGTAATTTTGTTCTTTTCTGTGTGCTTGTCGCCCTGTGTATCGCAGGATATTTCTGGTGGAAAAAGACTTCCGAAAAGACCCCTAACTTTATTTTGGCCCACATTCGCCGCGGGTCGGTCACGCAATCAGTGAGCGCCAGCGGCACGGTGGAACCACGGGATGTCATTGATGTTGGTGCACAGGTGGCCGGGCTCATTGATTCGTTCGGCATGGATGCCGACGACCATCGCATTGATTATGACTCCCCGGTGAACAAGGGCACCATTTTGGCCCACATTGACGACCGCGTATACGTTTCCGACGTGGCTGCGGTGGCGGCGCAGGTGGCGCAAGCCAAAGCCAATGTGCAGTTGGCCGAAGCAACCTTGCAATCAGACCGGGCCAAACTGGTGGATACCAAGCGGGATTGGGACCGGGCCAAGAAGATCGGCATTTCAGACGCTCTGGCGGCCACGCAATATGACTCTTACGAGGCGCTCTACAACGAAGCGCTGGCGAACATGGCCGTCGGGCGGGCCACTGTGGCGCAGGCCCAGGCGGTGGTGGTGCAGGATCAAACGGCGCTGGCCCGGGCCAAAATTAATCTGGCCTATTGCACGATTGTGTCGCCGGTAAAAGGCATCGTGATAGATCGGCGGGTGAACATCGGACAAACCGTGGTGGCCAGTTTAAGCGCCCCCAGTCTTTTCTTAATTGCCAAAGATTTAAAGCGGATCCAGGTATGGGCGTCGGTAAATGAGGCGGATATTGGACAAATCGCCCCGGGCCAGCGCGTTACGTTTCGCGTGGATGCCCGGCCCAACCATATTTTTCACGGCGTGGTGGGCAAGGTGCGGTTGAACGCCACCATGCAGCAGAATGTGGTGACCTACACCGTGGTGGTGAACACCACGAACAACCGCGGGTTGTTGCTGCCCTATCTGACCGCGGCGCTGAAATTCCAGGTGGCCAAAAGAAACAACGTCATTTTGGCGCCCGACGCGGCGCTGCGCTGGACCCCGGCGCTGGCGTACATTGCACCAAAATACCGTTCAGGTTTGAAGCCGTCGGGCGGCAGTTCGGGCGTTGCGATGGGCGGCACCACGCCGGCCCGGCGGCGGGGCACGGTGGTGCAAAAAGGCATTGTGTGGACCCCGGACGGAAAATATCTGCGGCCCGTGCAGGTGCGCGTGGGTCTATCCAATGGCATGGTGGCGCAAGTCACCGGCGCGGGGGTGAAACCGGGCATGGCGGTGGTGGTGGGGCAGTCCATCACGGCGGCCAAGGTGTTGCGCAACCCGTTCCTGCCGCACGGTCATCGCAAGTAATAGGATGTTATCTTTTTTTAACCGCCAGGCATAGCGCATGAAACCATTGATCGAATTAGTTGATATCCGGAAGACCTACTTTTTGGAAGCGCTGCAGGTGCCGGTGCTCAAGGGCATTACGCTGAACATAGTGCCGGGGGAACTGGTGGCGCTGATGGGCGCCAGCGGATCGGGCAAGACCACGCTGATGAATCTGCTGGGGTGCCTGGACCGGCCCACATCGGGGAAGTACGCGCTGGACGGCGAGGAAATTTCAGGCTTAAGTACGGACCAGCGGGCGTTGGTGCGCAGCCGGAAAATCGGCTTTGTGTTTCAAAGCTTTAATTTGCTGCCGCGCACCAGCGCCTTGGAAAATGTGCTCATGCCCATGTCCTACAGCCCGGACCACCTGCCGGAAAAGCAGGCCCGCAAGCGCGCGGCGGAATTGCTGGACCTGGTGGGTTTAAGCGACCGCATGGACCATGAACCGTCGCAGCTTTCCGGCGGGCAGCAGCAGCGCGTGGCCATTGCGCGTTCATTGATAAACCGGCCCCCCATTCTGCTGGCCGATGAACCCACGGGCAATCTTGATTCCCGCACCAGCCGGGAGATTCTGCAGATGTTCCAGCGGCTCAATGAAGAACAGCAATTAACCATTATTTTAGTCACGCATGACCGGCATGTGGCCGAGCACTGCAAACGGGTCATTCGCGTGAAGGACGGGCTTATTGAAAGCGGCGCCTTCGGGACCGCGTCGGAGCCCCTGGCCATCGGCGCGCCCGGCGACGTGGCGGCGTGACCAAACCGGCCGGCAGCCGCATGCCCCGGCGGCGGAAAAATTTTTTAGACTACAGGAATTCCCATGCACGGCCTGTTAAAAACGGCGAAAACCAGCCTTCGGGCGCTCAAACGCAACACCATGCGCACCATGCTCACGGCGCTGGGCATTATCATCGGCATTGCGGCGGTCATTGCGCTGGCGCAAATCGGCAAGGGCTCCTCCAACGCCGTGCGCGAGCAGATCAAACGCATGGGCGCAAATAAATTAATGGTAAATCCTGGCGCGATCAACAACGGCGGAATAAGCCTGGGCTCCGGCACACGCATGAGTCTGACCTTTGCCGACGCCACAGCCATTGAACGCGACTGCCCCGATGTGCGCTGGGCTGCGCCAATTGTGCATGCCCACGGGCAGGTCATCCACGGGCAATACAACTGGCAGCCGAACCTAATCGACGGCACCACCAGCGCCTATCTGCACATTCGCAACTGGATGCCGCTGAAAGCAGGGCGCACCTTCACGCGGCAGGAGGTGCGTTCAGCGGCGGAAGTATGCATTTTGGGGCAGACGCTAATCCGGCATTTATTTCCCAGCGGCCACGCGCTGGGCAAAACCGTGCGGCTGGACAACGTATCGCTGCGGGTGATCGGCGTGCTGACCAGAAAAGGCGCCAACATGATGGGTTGGGATCAGGACGATATTCTCGTGGCGCCCTGGACCACCATTAAGTACCGCATTCCATCAGGCAAACCTGTCACCGCCGCCGCCAGCACGTTGGGCGGCGGCATTAATACCCTTAACCAGCTTTACCCCGAAACCAGCCTGGCGCTTTACACGACGCCCTCCGCCACAGAAACGGCGGATACGCCCGATCCAACTATTTTCATGCATGCCGATCTTATCATGTGTTCGGCGGTGTCCAGCAAACTTATTCCCGCGGCCATCCGCGAGATTGACGCCTTGCTGCGCCAGCGGCATCACTTAACGGCCGCCCAAGGCAACGACTTTACCGTGCGCCCGCTCACGGCGCTTTCCAACATGCTCACCACCACCACCAACCTCATGACGCACCTGCTGTTGGGGGTGGCGTTCATTTCGCTGGTGGTCGGCGGGGTGGGCATCATGAACATCATGCTGGTTTCAGTGACGGAACGCACCCGGGAAATTGGCCTGCGCATGGCTGTGGGCGCCCGCGGACGCGACATCCTGCAACAATTTCTTATGGAATCCATCGTGTTGTGCCTGCTGGGCGGGGCGCTGGGCATTGCCTTGGGTCAGGGCGTGGCCACGTTCATGCGCGTCTTCCTGCAATGGCCCACCGCGGTTTCGGTGCGGGCAATCATCGCGGCGGTGGCGGTATCGGCTGCGGTGGGCTTGGTGTTCGGTTATTATCCCGCGTGGAAGGCCTCGCGGCTGGACCCCATTGAGGCCCTGCGTTATGAATAAAGTTTTCTGCTAGGCGCGGGCTGCCGGGGCTTCCCGTGAACTGTCTTGCGCTAAGTGCCATGACCCGCTGAAGGGTGGCCCAAGGAATTTTACATGAAACAATCGTTCTTCCGCGGCCTGCGCCGTGCGGGCTTCGCGGCCACGGCAGTGGCTCTGTGCGGCTTGGGTGGCTGCATGGTGGGCCCGCACTATCATGCGCCCGTCACGCGCATGCCCGGCGCATTTCCGGTGCGCGGCCGCCCCACCGCTTCGGGCCACGGCAAAACACTGCCCGGGCGGATTAGTTCGGTCACCACCGGGGCGGCGCATTTGGCGCGCTGGTGGAAGAGCTTCCACGACCCGGAACTGGACTCGTTAATCCGCCGGGCGGTTCGCGCGAATTTAAGCGTGCGCATTGCCGCTTCGCGCATCCGCCAGGAACTTGCCATCCGCGGCATCACCGCCGCCGACTTGGGGCCGTTTGTCAATGCGTCCGGGGCTTATTCGCGCAGTCAATTCGCCGGCAGCAGCCGCCAAAACAATTCTTATCAATCGGGCCTGAACGGCACATGGATACTGGATGTTTTTGGCGGGGTGCGCCGCAGCGTGCAGGCGGCGACGGACAACGTTGAGGCCACCGTGGAAGATCGGCGCTTCACCCTGATCACCGTGATGGCCCAGGTGGCTTCTGACTACATTTTGCTGCGCAGTGCGCAGCAACAGATCGCCGTGTTGCGGCAAAATCTGGCAGCGCAACGCAACACCGTCGCCCTGACTGAACGCCTGTTCCATGGCGGGTTTTCCGCGGCTCTTAACGTCGCCAACGCCCGCGCTCAGGAGGCCTCCACGGAAAGCCAGTTGCCGGTCCTGCGCGTTCAAGAGCAGCAGGATATTTATGCATTAAGTGTTTTGCTGGACCGGCAGCCCACCGCGCTGGTGAAGGAATTAACGCCGGTAAAACTTATTCCCGCGGTGCCCCCCACGGTGCCCATCGGCCTGCCGGCACAGTTGCTGCGCCGCCGACCGGACATCCGCGCCAGCGAGCGCCAACTGGCGGCCGCCAACGCGGAAATCGGCGTGGCTGTGGCCAGCTTGTACCCCAGATTTGTGATTAATGGAAACGTGGGCTACTCCGCCGCCGACGCCGCAAAATGGTTTGATATTAACAGCGTCAGTTGGGGCATCGGCCCGAACGTGAATTGGGCCATTTTTAATTCCGGGCAGATTCATTCGGAAATCCGGCAGGACCAGGAGCTGCGATACCAGGCCTATCTTACTTACAAACAAACGGTTTTAACGGCGCTGGAGGAGGTGGACAACGCCCTGGTGGCCTATCGCCAGGAACAGGCCCATCGGCGGCTGCTGGAAATTGCCGTGGTGCAAAACCAAAAAGCCCTGAAAATTTCCAACGTCCTGTACAGCAATGGTTTGACCACCTTCCTGAACGTGCTGCAGGCGCAAGGCGCGCTGTACGCCACACAAAGCGCCCTGGTGCAAAGCAACGCCACGCTGGCCACGGACTTGATCGCCCTCTACGAATCATTAGGCGGCGGCTGGCAGGTTTCAAGGTGAATCATTTAGTGGTGTTATTGCGTCGCCATGCGTTGGGTATCTGAACCTTGTACGCCACAATCCGCGCAGCACGTTGACCGCGCTTCGGTTCCGCGAGATAAAGCAAGCCCTTCCGGGGCCGAAAGAGGCACGTACGGGCGCCCGGCGCTGTAGGCACGCGGGCAACGGGCGTCGCCCCATCGTTTTTGTTCTCGCGGAAAATTTCCACGGCCCCGTGCCCGCACGCGGCAATCACGCAACCAGATTGCTTATCAAAAACCATATCGTCCACCACGCCGGCCAATGGCAATATTTTAATCGCGTGGCCTGTCTTTGCATTCAGCACAACCATCCGGTCGGGCGAACGGCATCCAATAAACAGGCGCTGCGTTGCCGGGTCATAGGCCAGGGCGAAGTTTCCGCCAATGCCATCGGGGAGCGTCCATTTGGCGACCGCCTTGCGCCGTCGAATACTTAGCTTTTCAACTTCGCTTGCCTCCTGTGCATTCACGAAGATGTGCTTGCCCCGGGCGCCCAGGCTGTAGGCCTCTGGATGAACGTTCACCGGGATGTTCCAAACCGTATGAAATGTGCGGGGGTTAACGGCCGCAATGGCGCCAGCGCTGTCCCCGTGCGCCACCAGCGCCAAGCCGGTGGATTTTTGATAACGCATGTTGTCCGCATCGCTGCCGAGGCGCAGCGTGTGCAACAGCCGGAAGTGGCGGAGGCTGTAAAATCGCACCGCGCCGTCGCCTTCAGTGGAAACCAGAAGTTTGTGGCCGGCGACCAGCGTGTTCTGCGGATGGGGCAAACCAGCGATGCGGTGGACCACGCGGCCGGTGCGCAGGCTTACGATGTCGACAGCATTATTATCAAATTCGGCCACGTAAAGCCGCCGGGCGCGGGGGCCGATGGCAAGATGGTCAATGCGGCCGCGCACATGGGGCAACAAGATAGTGCGCTGGAGCAGCAGTGCCGTGGGATGCAGGGGCCGCACCGCCTGGCTGCGGCAACCTGCGGCAAACGCCAGGGGCACGGCGAGAGCTGGGATGATCAGCAACCGACGAGGCAAGGAAACACGCATGGCAACTCCTCATGGTACGGATTACCGTTGGCGCCGTGGCTTTAGGCCACTGGCGGGTTGGTTTGATGGGGCGGCACGGCGCCGGCTGCGGCAACGGCCGGCATTTTCCGATCAAAGAAAATGTTTTTACTGCTGACGCTTAAAGCCAGGGCCACCGCCAGGTCCGCTTCGATAATCTTCAGATGGCGGGCCGCCGCTGCGATGCGCGTCTGGCAGCGGCAGTCAATGTTGTGCATGCCGGCGACTTTCGCGGCTGAACCCACGGCCACGCCCAGATCAATGCAGCGTATCTGGCAGATGGGGCCCGGGAATTCCCAATCGTCGGACGCCGTTTGCACGCGCTGTCTGGCCGCCTGGCGCGAGAATTCTTCACAAGTTGCGTAACCGCAAGCGCCACAGTCGTACTGGGGCGGATACCACCGGGCCAATCCAATAAATAAAACCCCGTCAATCTTTTCCGCCGTCGCGGCGTCGCGCAGCCAGATGGGGTCGGCCAGGCGCTCGCCGCGGGCGCGCAGCCACTGGGCCAGGCGATCCAATGTTGGGCCGTCGTCCACAAACACCGTTTCCATGAACGGCTTGGCGCCCTTGCTAAACAACTGGCCGCCACTTTTGGGCGCCGTCATGGCCGCCACCGCACACAGCCCGGCCACCTGCCGGACCGCGTTTTGAATCATTTCCTGTTGTTGCATGGGGTTCTCCCGTTTCTGGGAACAAACGCCGGTTTTGTCTCTTTTGTTGCTAAAAAACCGATCGTCCGGGCGATCAAGCGGCGTCGTCGCGATATACCGCGGCCACGCAAGACTGCGGCAGAAACACGATAACTTCCGACGCTTCTTCGTACACGGCCAGCGTATGGGCGCCGGGTTCTGTAGATACGCTGCCAATAAGCTGGCAAGTGTTGGCGTCCACTATGTCCACCGCGCCGGGATCGCCGCAGGCCACGTACAAATGGTTGTTACGGCGGTTCAACATGATCACGTCGGGCGCGCCGGAAAGTGCGCAGCGGCTTAACAGCTTTCCCGTTTGTGCATCCAGGGCCAGCAATGACCCATCATCACAGGCACAAAACACGCGACCGGTTTTGTGGTCAATTTCCAGCCCGTGCGGGCCGGCGGCCGGAATTTCAATGGGGCTTAAAATGGCGCGCCCCAGCGGGTCCACGCGCATGATCTGCGGCGGATCGGCGATATTAATTAAAAATTGTTTTTCAGCCGCATGGTAAACCGCCCAGCGCGTCCGGCCCGGCGCCGGCAGCGTTGCTTCCACAACGCCCCGGCTGACATCCACCAGGCAAACTGTCTGTGAACCGGGTTTATCCGCTGCGCCCACATGTGCCACGAGAAGCTGTGCCCCGGCGTCATCGACCGCCATGCCGTTGGGAAACAGGCCCGTGCGCACGCGCCACATTTCACGGCCCGGCGCCGGCGAAAACATTGATATTGTGCCTTCGGCCCGGTTCGATGAAAACATCGCGGCGCTTTGGGCGGCGGTGCGGCGGCAGAATAAAACGCCCGCCACGCCCGGCAGACGCGGGATGGATTTCCGCACCGTGCGTTGCCGCAGGTCCACCATGTCAACAGTATTGTTGGCCGTATGCGCCACGCACAGCAGGGCGCCGGGACCATGCACATCGCCGTGATCAAAGCCCCCCGGGCCTTCATGCGGCGGCAGTTCGATTTTCGCGACCAGATTTAATAGCATAATATGTTTTTCCGATCGTACAATGCAGCCAGAGATCCACACCGTGCGCCGTAATGTGGGCGCTATATTTTTCCCTGGCGCACCATTTCCTGACAATACCCATACAGGGCGTCATAGACCACAAATTCTTTTGCCAGCACGGCATGATCATCGGGCAGGCCCAGATGGCGAAATCCTTCCGCGATGGCCTTAAGCCCCGCCGATTCCGGCTGATTCCATAAAGAATTATCGGTATCCGCGCCGTTTACAATGCGGGCCAGCAGCATGAGGGCCGGGTCTTTTTCCAGACCGAATTTACTGATAATCGCGTCAAAAGAGCAATACTTGCCATGATGGCCCAGTTCGGCGTTTGGCACATCGAACGCCGTGGCGCCTTCCCGCCCGGCAATGGCCATGACCTGATCCGGCGGCGCGAATAAAAATTCCGCCTGCGGATCGACAAATTTTCTTATTAGCCAGGGGCAGGCCACCCGGTCCACCTTCACATGCTGCCGCGTAATCCATTTCATAATAATCCTTTCATGGGGTTGCGTGATTGTCAGCCTGAATTTGCGCGTACACGCCGTCGAACATATCCATGGCCCGGTCAAGCGCGGCTTGGTCATTGTGGCTGATGCGCCGGATTCCCTTGCAAACCATGTCCAGCTCGGCGGCGGCGGCTTCCAGCGTGACTTCCTGCACGGCATCGGCGTCATCAATGATGCGGGCAATGGTCCGCAGGGCGGGGTCGTTGAGCGGATGCGCTGCCAGCACCGCGTGGAATGAGCAATGGCCGCCGTGGTGTGAAAATTTCGCGCCGGGAATATCAAAGGCGTGCGCGCCGGCTGGAGCCCCCGTGCTTCCTTCAGGGATAAATGCAAATGCCGCCTGCGGATCGATAAACCGGCGGATTAGCCACGCACACGCCATCCGGTCAATGCCGACATTTTCCCAAGTGACCCAATTCATGACTGCTTACCTCGCCGGCTGGCCAGTTGCTCGCGTACTTTGGCCTTCAGCGCGCAACCGAAATAATCCTGGGCGACCAATTCCTGATAGCGGCGCCCTAACGACCGCAGATCCGCATCGGCCGCTTTCAGCTCGACCAACAATTCTTCGTATGCCGCTTCGGCCACCGCCTTAAATTGCTTGATTAATGTCCGTTCCGCCTGCTCATCGGGAATCTGGCTCTCCCAGCAAGTGCTTTCACCGTGCAATTCCACGATTTCAACTGCGAGCCATCGCATTTGCTCACGCGTGGCAACCGTGGCCGGCAGCACCCAGACGGAATCGTGATACAGCAATGCACCCAATCGCTTGAGTTTTCGCCATACCGACACGCGTGCCGCGCTTGGCTCGCGGGGCAGGCGATATGTAAGCAGCAGCCATTTTGCCACCCAAGTCTCCGCCTTGTATGGGTTTCCAACGATGTTCATGCCATTGTAACCACCGTTACCTCCGAGTCAACCACGGTGGTTGGAATTTCCATCTGCACCGGCTTGACTTAGGTGTAACCATGGTTACAACTACCGCGTTATCCGCGGTTTCGTCATGACTTGGGCTACGGGCCGCGGTCGCGTGCAACGCCGCGGAATTGTGCCGCCGGTTACATCCCGCGGTGTAGCCGTTTGGTCATGCTTTTTTGTTATGGCTTCGATGATAAACATGTATTTGCTCTATGCGCCACGCCGGGCTAATATGCTGTTGCGGATTTAATAGCAGGGAAACGAAGGTGTGACCAACGTGGTGGAATTGCCGCCGCGTGGAGGGCGTCCTTATCAATGCCAGGGAGTTTCTCATGCCTGCCACGGACACGCAAATTTGCGATATTACCATTATTGGCGGCGGGCCCGTCGGCCTGTTTGCCGCGTTTTACGCCGGCTTGCGCGGGATGAAAACCCGGATCGTTGATTCATTGGACCAGCTTGGCGGGCAGTTAACCACGCTGTACCCGGAAAAGTTTGTGTATGACGTGGCGGGATTTCCGAAAATTGTGGCCCGAGATCTGGCCCGCAATCTTGTTGATCAGGCCATGCAGTACAACCCGGAGGTATTTCTTCAGGAAAAATTGGACACCCTGGTTTTGCGTCCCGACCAAAACTGTCTGGAACTGCGTTCCGCCAATAATATTCATTTGACGCGCACCGCAATTATTTGTGCCGGTGCCGGCGCCTTCGAACCCAAGCGACTGCCGCACGCTTCGGCCAAGCCGTTGGAAGGCAGCGGGGTGCATTATGCCGTGCGGGACAAAAGTCTTTTTCACGGCAAACGCATTTTAATTGTGGGTGGTGGCGATTCAGCGATTGACTGGGCGGCGAACCTGCACGGCACCGCCGCGCGCGTCACGTTAATCCATCGCCGCAATCAATTTCGGGCCCATGAGGACGGTCTTGCCAAGGCCGTGGCGACAGGCGCGGAGATTCTCACTTTTTGCGAACTTAAATCCATCGGCGCCGCCGACGGAGCCCTGAAAGAGGTTACTATATTACACAATCAGACCGGCGCACTGCGCACCATTGAAGTGGACGCCATACTGGCGCAGATCGGCTTTTCCAGCAGTCTGGGGCCGATCAAAACCTGGCCGCTGCAAATCCAGGGCAACGCCATACCCGTCGACCCATTCATGCAGACGTCAATACCGGGCGTTTTCGCGGCCGGCGATGTATGCTGCTACAAGGGAAAATTGAAGCTCATTGCCACCGGCTTCGGCGAGGCCTGTGTTGCGGTAAACTATGCCAAGACGCTCACGGACCCCAATGCCCACGCGTTCCCCGGGCACAGCAGCGATTCAGGCCCGCAGGTGGTATCCACATTTATTGACAATGCGGCTTAAATTAAGCGGCGCGGCCGGGCCGCCGGAGGCCGCCGCCCATTACGCCGCGTTTCATAGCGTCAAAGTTGGGCTGTAGTAGCGGCGCGGCACGCCGAACCGTTCCTTCCAAAAACGCGGCGCGCGCTGCCCGGCCATAAATTGTTTATCCCAATCCGGCGTGGACTTTGGGCCGGACCACACCCCGGCAATACGCCGTTGTTCGCGGCGGTCCGCCAACCAGTCGTTGTAGCTTTCAAAGACAATATGCCCATCGGGCGCATCCAGCGTGGCGGCGCGAATACGCTCGTCAAGCTCTTCATAGTGCCTTTGCTGTTCGGGCGTTAAGCGCAGCGGTTCCTCCAGGGCCTCGTAGTTCATGGCCACCAATTGTTCCCGCGCCAAGCCCGCGAATATCTGCCGTTCGCGCAGGCTCAAGGTTTGGCGGTATTGGGCCACCCGGGCCGCGCTTACTGGCGATCCCAGCCCACGGTGATCCTTGGTGCGGGCCCGCCGCAAGGCGATTTCATGCTGATGAAATACCAGCATTTTATCATCATATTCCTGACCAATAAATTCCATCACCCGGCGCAGGGTTTCAGCCGGGTTGGCGGCCAGCGCTTCGTAGGAAATATCAAGGAATTGCCCCGGCGGCAGCGCTGTGCGCATTGCGGCGGCGGCGTCAATGCAGCGTTGCCACACCCGTGCGGCCACGTAAATATTGGTCGGGCCGAACGACGCGGCCATCATGCTGGCGGCGACATCGCGTCCGTCGCGCGTCATGTTGATAAATTTGGCGCCGGGAAAGTCTTCGAGAATGGGCCGGTAATAGAACAGATTGTGCGGGGTCTTTTCGCCCCAGCACGCCTTGCCCACCCGGCGGGCATACCACGAGAGCACGGCGTCGAAAATTCCGCCAAAGGTTTGCCGATCCGCCAGGGTCAGAATTTCTTCAATAACTTTATTTGAATCCGCGACGGCCAGGCCAAAATAGGGCGTCTTGAGTCCATGGATCATTTCTTCGGCCAGCACGCGGAACCGGGCCGGATCCGTCAAGTCTCCGTAGGTGTGCAGGTAAGGTTGAAAGCGCGGGTAATACCACGTGACCTCCGGCACGGCGATGCGTGGATGCATGGCCAGCATTGCCATGAGCAGGGTTGTGCCGGAGCGTTCACACCCGACGATGAAAAAAGGCTGGCCGGACATCGATGCCCCCGCGAATAACGCGATCGGTGGCCCTTAGGCCAATCCCATTTTTGCGCCCGATTCCAGCGCCGCGTCCAAGAGATCACCGCGGCCCAGTTTTGGCCCGTTGATGGCGCGCAGACTTTCTTCCCGCACCAGCGCCATGCAATCACGCTTGATCCTGGAAAACTCCGGCGTGGTTACGTCATCCAGAGTTCTCGGGCGCCTGATTTTTATGTCGATCTGGGCTTTCACCGTGGCCGGGCGGCAGGTCATCACCACAATGCGATCCGCCAGGAAA
>JAJZCU010000443.1 GCA_021828935.1 Planctomycetota bacterium
GGTGTACAGCCCCGCCTCCGCCCATTCCTCAGGCCGCACACACAACAACAGCACGCGTGCCAAGAAAAAGCGCCGGCGGATGGGTTGCGCCGCAACGTTTTTTTTCATCACCGGCGGGGGCCCGGCCACGCGCCGTATTGGGCCCACGGGCTGCGGCGCGTTGGGCGGTCCGTTGCCGCGAAAATTGTCTTCGCCATCCGGCATAATGCTGCTGTTTTCCACTGCGTTAGCAAAAATAGCGTCGGAGCCGTTCAAGATGAACCGCACGCGGTTTAGTCGTTCACGCGGCCGAGATATTCACCCGTACGCGTATCCACCCGCACCACCGTACCCTTGGCAATAAAATCCGGCACGTTGATGATCAGGCCGGTTTCCAATTTGGCGTCTTTGCCGACGTTGCTGACCGTCGCTCCCTTGATGCTCGGCGGGCAATCTTCAATGGTTAGTTCCACCGTGTTGGGCAATTCTACTGAGAACGGCTTGCCTTGGTAATAGGTGATTTGCACCTGCGTGTTGGGCTTCAAATACTGCACCGCTTCGCCCACCACATCGCCGGAGAGTTCCATTTGTTCGTAGTCGGCCAAATCCATGAAGAAATGGGTTTTATTGTCAGAATACAGATATTCCATGGGCTTTTGCTCAAGAAAGGCCTGTTCCAGCGTGTCGTCCACCCGGAACCGCTGCTCAATAATGCTGCCGGTCTGCGTATCTTTGAGTTTGACTTGCATGAACGAGCGCCAATTTCCTTTGGAAACCTTGGCAAAATCATGGACTACATACAGTTTGCTGTTGTATTCCACCGCCACGCCGCGCCGCAAATCAATTGCCTTGATTGCCATCTGATACCCTTCAAAAACAAATCTGAAATCCGCGGCGAGCCGTTTAGCCCGTGGGCTGCAAAAGGCCGCCGCCACCGGTAGGAAGGGGGGACAAGGCCCTTCCTATTCTGCCGTTCAGACAGCCGGAAACTGCGAAGCCACCTGCCGCCCCCGGCAGCCCTGGCCTCCGCCAATGTGCCCTCATGGGGATTCGAACCCCAGTTACAGGCGTGAAAAGCCCGTGTCCTAGGCCTCTAGACGATGAGGGCGAAAGAGCGAAGTAGTATACCCGCATCGGCGGAAAAAATACAGCGTGCGGAAATCGGCAACAAAGGCAGCCCGACACAGCCCCTCGCTGGCGCCTAAAACTACCTGCGGGATGGGCCATTTCCTTGGCGAAAAAGTTGCAGCCTTCGATCCAACAATCGGTGCGAAATCCAAAAGTCGCTATGCTTTAAACTTTCGAAGGCGCTGTGCAGGTCAAGCAGGCCCTGGGACGCTGCGCGTTCAAGAACGCCGACCGTCCCAACGACGGCCATCCCCCTGGCCTGCGCTTCGCGATACGCCCGCCGTTCGTCAATTAATAGCAAATCAGCGGACGCTTCCAACGCCAGGCTCAACGCCTGGACCTCGCCGGGGTGCAGGCGCGGCAGCGCCAGTAGCGTGGCAGGCGTTTGCGTACGCAGCCATGGAGGAATTGCGTCCGCGAATTGGCGGACCACGGCCGATCTGGCGGGCGACGAAATCTCCGCCACAACCGCCGGCGGAACGACGATCTCCCGGAACAGCGTTGCCAGCACCTCCGTATGTCCTATATTAACGAGCGCAATCAATGGGGAAGTGTCCGCGACGACCAGCATCAGTGGGCCGGCCCAAGCATGCCATTGACCGCGCCGGCCTGCTGGTCCAAATCCTGCATGGTCAGAGTCCCTTGGGTAACTCGGTGGCGCTTCAAAAGTGCGTTGGTCTGAAATCGGTCCAATCCGAGAACCGTGGACAATTCGTAATGGGATAGCTTTCCCTGGCGAAATAATTCCACCGACAGGGCTTCCCTGGCGTCGCCGTCAAAATTTGGGCTGTTTGCGCGGAGCCGAGCTTCAAGGTCTTTGGGAAACTCAACGGTTACGGCCATTTTGCGTCCTCATAATGGTTCCAACAAACGGTCCCTGCGCCCGAATGCATACCAGATCCTCTGCGTATTATAAGATGTCGCAGGCGTCTTTATCAAACGAATAAACGAATCGTCGCAAACGTGATCGGTGCGTCCTGGGCCGCAAACCCACTGGCCGTCGGTCATGCCGGTCCGCCAATCAATTGCCGCAGGAAAAGTTTGATTGCCTCCGTTTATGGCCGGCCTTTTTGGCAATTAAAACGGGCCGGAGTTTACGCGGCGCTTTCATGGGCGCTTTGCGTTCCCGTACTTGTTGGCAAACGATGCCGCCTCCGGGTCACGCTGGTCGCGCATAAATTGGTCGTGGATCAGTCGCCCGTAGATGGTCATGTCCCGCGCCAAAATGCGCAGCCGCTGGTGCAAATGCGGGTTAATAATCAGGCCCGCTTCGGAAAAATCGCTTTCACCGTGAATCGAGACGCCGTAGGGCAGGCTCCAGCCATAGCATTGGCGCACGGCCGTGCGCATCTGATCCATGGCGGTCAAACCTTTTTCGTGCGACATGCAGACGTAACCGAAAAGTTTGCCGGCAAATTCCGCCCAGTGGTAATCAAAGAAATTCTTCACCGCGCCGGACATGGAGCCATGGTAATCAGGCGTGACGACAATAATGCCGTGGGCCCATTCCACCGCTTCGCGCGCCAACGCGGGACCTGGCCCAACATCCACGGCGTCGGGCTGAAACATCGGCAGGCGTCTTTATCAAA
>JAJZCU010000444.1 GCA_021828935.1 Planctomycetota bacterium
TGTCAAACAGCACGCGGGCCACGCAATAGCCCACCTTTTTCGTGCTGTCCCATGAGCCGTGGCAGGCCACGAAAGCGTCGCCGGTTTCGCCGGGAAAATAGTGTTTTTTGATAAAGCAAAAGGCCACGGTGGACCAATGCGCGTGGAAGTCCCAGGCGGGCACGGTGGTTTTGGCCGCCCATTTGATGATATTAACGCCTGGCTTATTAAGGTACTCATACCGCGGAATGCGGTTTCCGGTAATGAAGGGCTGGCCGTAAAAGGCGCCACGAACATAATAATTAAATTTATCCGGCGGGTTCATGTCAGTGATGGGCTGGTCGCCGGGGTGTTCGCCCAGCGGGTATCCGAACTGGTCGCTGCCCTCATCACAGCCCCAGATTTCATGCGTACCAGGGCGAAAGTGCAGTTGTTCGGTGTTGCGCAGCCCGCCGCAGAAAATTTGCCCATGCGTGCCATCGAGACGGTATTCCCAGATTTTTTCGCGCGGGCCCTTGGTCTGATCGGAAAAATTCTGCGGATCGCCAATACTGGTGTAAAAATGCTTCTTGCCGACCAAAATTGAACGCCACCAGTGGGCGCCGCCATGCGGCAGTTTGCCGTTCGGAATCACGGTAATAACTTTTCCGGCCGTGCCCGTGCCGTTGTCAGCCACGCGGTACACCGCGCCGCTTTGCGTAAACCAAAGCCAGCCGGGGCGGGCGCAGAGGCCCTGCACAGTGGAGTACCCTTTGACAAAGGTGGTGATTTTTTGAAACACGCCATGCGAATTGGGATCGCGCAGCGCCATGATGCGGCCGTGGCCGGGTTGACTGACAAATAATGTACCATGGTTGTCAAAGGTCAGGAAACGCGCTTCGTGCAGGCTTTTACAGACTAGCGTAACGCGGTAGCCTGGACGAACAGTGAAGGGCCCGACGCCCGGCCCCAACGCGGATTTGCGCGCGGCGCCATACGCCGGGGCCGCCATCGCGGCGGCCAAGAGTGCGCCTGAAAGCAGCAGACGCGGCCTGAAGCGACGTGCAGGTTTGGTTGACGGCTGAAATTGCATGTTGATCATTGTGCGGAACCTCCAATAATCCGCCGCCTATTGTAACCACCGGCGCCGGCGCGGCAACGGGCTGCGTTTGGAGAAATGGCGGCGACTGCCGTCGCCATTGCGCGCAACGCGGTTGGTCGGCCAAGATGGCCACCCCCCACCGGGCCGCCTACGCTTCCGCGGCCAGCACGGCGGAAAGTTGTTCAGAAACCTCGCCGATTTGCTCCGGGCTTAAATCCGGATTTGCCACCAGTACGGGCGGGCCCTGCCGCGGCAGCATGCGCCAAATTTCAGGCGCTGACATGGCGCCGGCCTCCGCGCCAGTGTCGCCGCCTGAAGTTCGCGCCTGGGCAACGCCATCGTACTTTAACAATTTTTTGCGCATCAGCAGCAGCGCCAGCACGAACCGCAGTTGCGCGTCAGATGCGGCCTCGCGCCCTTCAAGAGTATTAAACAAATCCAGCAGCACATGATCATCGACCACTGGCCGCCGCTTTTTCCCGGCATCGGGCACGGCCGTTTTCCAGAATGAAATCAACGCCGTCGCCCCCCCCGGCCGCCGCCCGGCCGCCCAACATTCCGGGCAAAAGTCCAGCCGCTGCATGTCCAGCGCCCCGCGCGCGGCCAGGGCGCTCGCCGCCGTCTGCACGGTGGCTTCGTGCGACATGGCCGGACGCTCCAGCAACGCCGCCCAACACGCCTCGCCCGGCGCCATGCTGCGATTGCACGCGCTGCATTGCGCGGTGTTATGGCCTACCTGCCACGGATTTTGTGCGAATACCTGGGACATTAAAATTCCAATTACAGATGCGAATGTTCAGCATGCTGCCGTCGAGGGTGCGAATGCTCGGGCGCGGGCGAAGCAGACCGCGGCCGAAAAGTCGACCCCGGCAGCACGGTCAATTTTCAAGTTCAACCATTCACGCGACCTTCCCAGGGGCTGCTGGCCGTGGCGTAAAGTTTCCGCGGGATTCGCCCCGCCGCGCCCGCCCACCGTCCCGCTTCCGTCGCCAGCCGCATGGCGTGGGCCATCTTCACCGGATCCGCAGCTCCCGCAATCGCCGTGTTGAGCAACACGCCATCAATGCCCAGTTCCATCGCGGCGGTCACATCGCTGGCGGTGCCCACGCCGGCGTCCACAATCACCGGATAATGAGGATCGTTGCTTTTGAGTTCTTCCAGCAGAATGCGAATGGCATTCGGATTCAGCACCCCCTGCCCGGAGCCAATGGGCGAACCCGCCGGCATGATGGCCGCCGCTCCCATTTCCTTAAGCCGTTTGCACAGCATCACATCGTCAGAGCAGTACACCAGCACATGAAAGGCTTCTTTTACCAGAATTTTGAGGGCGTCCATGGTGCCCACGGGTTCCGGCAGCAGCGTTTTGGTGTCGCCTAAACATTCCAACTTCACCCAGTCCGCCCCGCGAAAACCGGAATCGGTCAGCAATTCCCGGCCTAAACGCGCCACGCGCACGACCTCATCGGCATTGAAACA
Source organism: Planctomycetota bacterium (assembly GCA_021828935.1). Taxonomy (GTDB): domain Bacteria; phylum Planctomycetota; class Phycisphaerae; order WQYP01; family WQYP01; genus JAJZCU01. The sequence goes on from JAJZCU010000444.1 coordinate 2,537, forward strand.
GCCGGCGGTGTTGGGCAGCAGAATGTACTTTTCCGGGTTAATAAAATCCAGGATATTCCGGCCGGAGTTCTTATCCACCAGCCGTTCCCGCCGCACCGCCACGGTGACACAGGCCGCCCCACTGGCCGCGTGGCATTCCTGCATGAGCTGGTGTACT
>JAJZCU010000445.1 GCA_021828935.1 Planctomycetota bacterium
CTTGTTTGGCCTTTTGCAATGGGTGGGCATGGAATACGCGGTGCAATACTTCTGGCATTTTGTGTTGCATGGCCAAACGCTGCATTACCCACGCATATTCGGCGGGCAGAACGCCAAAAATTACGATCCCATCAAGGAAATTCCCAATCTGTGGGCGCGGATCAGCTTTTATATTGTGCGTATCGGCGGCCCCACCCTGATGGTGCCGGTGATGGAAGAACTGTTCTGGCGTGATTTCATCTGGCGGGCGCTGATTCGCGGGGCGCGTTTTCAAGAGGTGCCAGTAGGCCAGGCCTCGGTCGTGGCGCTGGTGGGGTCCAGCCTGCTGTTTGCCACGGGGCATTTCCAGTGGCCCAGCGCCATCGTGTACGGTCTGATGATCGGCTGGCTCCTGATTCGGACCAAATCGCTGGGGTCGTGTATTGTGGCCCATGCCGTGACCAATTTTTCCCTCGGAATTTATGTGTTAATGACGCACCAGTGGCAGTTCTGGTAAAAGGCAGATCGGGCTGCGGCCTCTGGTGATTAGAGGATGCTTATGACTGAAGTTGTATTGATAGGCTTGGGCGGAATCGGCCGTTCCGTTGCGGAAGCCATTTTGCAAGGCACGTTTCCCCTGAAACTGGTGGCCGCGGTGGACAGCCATCCGGAGCTCGCTGGACGCCCCATGCGCGACATCCTCGGGCCCGCAGCGCCCCGCACGCCGGTGGCGGCGGACCTGGCGCAGCTGCGGCCCATGTTTGTCGGCGCGCCCGGCCCTGCGGTGGCCATTGTCACCACGGGCTCGCGTCTGCCGGGGGTCAGCGAAACGTTAATGCAGTGCGCGGGGCTGGGACTGCACGCCGTGAGCAGTTGTGAAGAATTAGTCTTTCCGCAGCATCGGCATCCGGCGCTGGCGGGGCGCCTTAACGATGTGGCGGGGCAACATAACGTCGCGATCTTGGGCACCGGCATTAATCCCGGTTTTGCCATGGATGCACTGGCCTTGTGCATGACTTCCGTGTGCAGCCGCGTGCAGCAGGTGCATTGCGTGCGCAGCCTGGATGCCGGCCGGCGGCGCGAACAGTTGCAGAAGAAAATCGGCGCGGGCTTGCCCCAGGCGGAAATCATCGCCGCCATTGAGCGGCAGCAACTTGGGCATGTGGGTTTGGCGGAGTCGGTGGCGCTGCTGGGCGCGGGGCTGGGCTGGAATCTGGAAAACGTGGAAGAATCGTTTGAACCCGTGTTTGCGCAAAGCGATTATGCCGGGGCGATGGCCATTGCCGCGGGCCACGCCCTGGGCATGCACATGACCGCCCGCGGCGTGTGCGGGAAACGCAAAGTCATAGAACTGGAACTGACCATGGCCTTTGGCGCTGAAACATTTGATGCCGTGTACATTTCTGGAACCCCGCCGGTATCGTTACGCGTGGATGGCGGCCTGCCCGGCGATGTGAGCACGGTAAACTTATTGGCGAACGCGGCCTGCGCCATAAGCGCCCTGCCGCCGGGCCTGCGCACCATGCTGGACCTGTTCCCGCTGCGCTGCCACGGCGGCCGGTGAAACGATGCACAGCAATCGGGTCGCGCCCGGCGACAGAGGGCGGCCGCGGCCAAACACAGATGAGACCACCGCGATGAAAGCATCTTGAGCGGGCGGCGGTGTGGGCCGCTGCGCCGCGAGCGCCTGTATCGCCTACGCCACTTTGGCTCTGCACCCTTGGCGCGCTGGCAAACCGGCCTGCGTCTGCGGCGCCTTGGATGGACAGCGCAAGGTTAATAAAATGGCCTGGGGCGGACAAAACAAACGCAGGCGCACGCCGGCCACGCCGATGCCGCGGTTGACCACCATCCAGGCCCCGTTCACTTTGTGAATACCAGTACACAACTCTTGCGGAAGTACGTCGTGGCGGATGATCGGCCGGCCGGAAGGATAGCAAATTTGGCCCCCGTGGGTGTGGCCGGCGAGGCACAAATCCGCCTGCACGGCGGCGGCGTGGTGAATAAAATCAGGATAATGCATTAATACAATTTTGCAGTCGGCGGGATTCACATGGCGCAGGGCGGCTGGAAAATCAGTATCAATGCGGCGGTGCTGCTTGAGGCCCACCAGTACCAGCCGTTGTTGGCCGCGCTCCAGCGTCACCGCTTCATTTTCCAAAAACACGCGGCCGGTTTCGGCCAATGCCGGGCCGAATTTGGGCGAATCATGATTGCCCAGAATAAAATAACAACCGAGGCGCGGGCGCACCGCATCCAGCAATCGCACCACGCTGGGAAAGGCCTTTCGCCACAGCCAACTGCGATGGCCCAGGTCGCCGGTGATAATCAGGAGGTCCGGCTGCAGATCGTTCAGGGCTTCGCGCCATTGCCGCAGGCGCCGCGTCCAGCGGGTTACGTGCAGGTCGGACAGATGTAAAATCGTAAGGCCGTCAAAAGCCGCAGGAAGGCGGCTAAGCGGCAGGTCAAGTGCGTCGATCTGCGGCTGGTAGAACATGCCATATCTTAGGCGCCGAGAGTGGTTTTTTTTGGGGGGGGCGAAATGGACGTATTGGCGGATGGCGACCACCATGCGGCCCGAATCTGGCGCCGCGGCCGGCGCAACGGCGACCGTCGCGGAAACGTAACCGTGCCTACGCACGCGCACGGCGTCAAAAATTTCAAACCCGCGACCAGAACTGCCAGCCGCCCGCGCCGTGTGAATCCCGCCGAC
>JAJZCU010000021.1 GCA_021828935.1 Planctomycetota bacterium
AACCGTCCGCAAACCCTCTGCCGGCTTACTGACCAGGGCCGGCGCCGCTTTGATGAATACATCAGCGAATTGGAGCAGGTGGTCAACGATGCGGTGCGAACCGTGCAACGACCCGCGGCCGCAGCGATCGTTGAGAAACCCGGGCGCCACGGATTTAACCCGGCCCTGGAATCTTTATAAAACTTTTATTTTTGACCACGTACTTTGCAGCACAAAGTAATTTCCGTGGTAAAACTGGAGGCCCCATGAAAGTTATTATGGCCCAGGCCGCGGGCGTTTGTTTCGGCGTTGAGGACGCCCTGGCGACGACCGCCGGTATTACCAATCCCCAGGCCGTTACCATTCACGGAGAATTGGTTCACAACCCTCTGGTGCAAAACCGTCTGCGAGACCGGGGATTTTTAGTAAACTCCGAGGACAGCCGCGCTGCGGCGCCCACATCCGCGCAGGTGCTTATCACCGCCCATGGAATCAGCAACCGCGAGCGCCTTCGCCTGACTTCAGCCGGAAAACAACTTATTGACACCACCTGCCCCCTGGTTCGCCGCGCCCACGACGCCGCACTGTCACTGGCCCGTGAAGGCCGTTTTGTAATCGTGCTGGGCAAGGCCAGCCATGTTGAAGTGGAGGGCTTGACCGGCGACCTTGATGCGTTTGCCGTGGTGAACGCGCCCGCTGATGTTCGGCCCTATCCGTCGACCAAACTCGGAATTGTTTGCCAAACCACGCTGCCGACGCGCGAAGCCCAGATGTTGCGCGGCGCCATAGCCGCAGCCAACCCACATGCCGATATCCGCTTTGTTGATACCATTTGCCGCCCCACCAAAGATCGCCAGCGGGCGCTTGAAGACATTTTGCGCCAGGCCGACGCCGTGGTGGTGGTCGGCGGCCGCCACAGCAATAACACGCGCAAGCTCCTTGACCGTTGTGCCGAGGCCGGCCGGCGCGCCTGGCACGTCGAATCCGCTGCCGATTTGCGCCGTGATTGGTTCCTCGGCTGCGATGTGGTGGGCCTAACCGGCGGCACCTCAACCCTGCCCGAAACGCTGCGGGAAGTTCACGATACATTGCTAAGCATCGCTGCGGAATGTCAAACTGCGCCCCAATTCGCCACCGTCGGCGCCTCCCAGTGGGGGGCGGGCTGATGGGGGGCCGGCTTCTAGTCCGACGAGTTCATGCCCATAGCAGGACTCATGCCACGACTGCAGTGAAGACAAACGAATCGGCGGCCAAGATGGCCGGCCCCAACAGCCATGCAACCCGCGCCGCCGGGGCATTTTCTTGACAAGGGTCAATTACCCGCAAAGATCAGATTCGCCGCCGACGTGCGGGCCACTCTTGGCGCCGGTGCGGGCGGCAACGTTCGCCGACGCCGCGCGTGCCAATACCGGGCCGCCCCCGCCCGCGGCAGCTTATGACGCAGCAGCCACGCATAAAGTGCGTTGTCATTGTACGCTGCATGCCACGAATTGTGCCCAAAGGCGTTGAACATCGTGAGTCGCGCATGGCCGCCGCGCAAATTAATCACGTTGCACATGGATGTGGCGTTGGCGGACCATACCGCCAGATCAAGACTGTTTTGAAAGCACCATATGGGCATATGCGTTAGGCGCCGCGCCACGGACAGGTCTTCCGGCGCCGCCACGGGGGCCAGCGCCGCAAACTGTCGGCGAAACTTCGCGCCTAGCGCCCATGTGCCAAATCCGCCCAGGGAAAGACCGGTCAAATACACCCGGCGGCGATTCACTGAAAAATGCCGTTCCACCTGCGCCAATTCCGCCATGGCCATTTCTGACGCCTTGGAATTGGCCCCCCAGTTATTTGGAGTCTGCGCAAAAATAACAATAAATGGAAATGTCGCCGCCCGCTTCGCCACCGCCGGCCCCAGCCCGACCTCCACCGGCTTGCGACCGTCCCGGCCCACCTGTCCGGATCCATTTAAGAATAAAATCAGCGGCCATTTTCTCCGCGACGTGTAATTCCGCGGCACGAAGAGCGTATAGCGCGCCTGCAGGCCACCCGCCGTCACTTGCCGCAGCGTAAAGCCGCGCCCGCTGGGCATGTTGCGGTTGCCCAGCCGATAAACACGGCCTGCGCTGGCGCAGCCGCCCGCCGCCATGAACAGCGTTAATAACGCGTATTTTTTTCGTATTCCCATGGGGAAACTCCATGCGAAGAGTCAGCCGACCCGTCCAGCCGTGCCGCACGCTCCGCACGAGAAATATCGGCCTGAACTGGCCCTCCGCTGAACTGGCGCGGCCGGCGAGCCCCGCGAGGACGCTGCAACTTTCCCGCCGCCCACAGGGCTCCAAAGACCCGTCCCGCCGACCGTCTTATAATAGGCAATGCGACACTGCTGGCGCCGCGGATGGGTTATGCCGCGCAATTATGGGGCTGGGCTTCCAGCGCTTCCAGCCCGGCGTAGCCATGGCCACGCCAGGATTTGGTAAGAAGCAGCAGGCGAACGATACGCCTGCCAGGATGGCCCCCCCCCATTATCATGTCTACGCCAAAATTTGATCCCGGATGGCAGGCGGACAATTCATCGGCCAAGATGGCCACCCCCCAAAATGACCTTCGCTACGGCGCCCCCGCATCCGTTTTGTGCGCATCAATGTATTCCGCCAAAGTTCCCACAGTGGCCAGAGCCAGGCGGGCGTCATCGCTTTCCTCGTTGAGTTCCACGCCAAAATGCTTGTGAACCAACACGGCAATTTCCAGGACGTCCACGGAATCCAGCCCCAGCCCTTCCTTGCCAAAAATCGCCGTCTCCGGCGTAATGGCAATGTGCTTCAGGCGCAGGCCGCGGGTTAATACGTTAATCAAACGCTGCTGGGTTTCGGTCATCAAGGTCAACTCAAAATAGAATCAAATTTTATCAACATCGGCGAAAGGCCCGAATCTCGCGGTGGCACCCGCGCGCATCAGCGCAATCCGCGGATTCATTTGTTCGGGGCAGTTTTAACTGCCGCGCCCTCACGCATCATCATGCGCGAAATAAACCGGCGTATCCAGCCCCTGCGCCAACGAAAAACAATGCCACTTGCGTTCCTGAACGCTGCGCAAAATCGCCGGCAGCGCATCAACCGTGCCCTGCTGCGATTTTTCGCGGCGCGCCTTTTCCAGGCCATCATGCAGCGTGATGATATCCCCCGCGCGCATGCGCCTGGTCAAATATCCTGTCAAAAATCCGGGGCCCACCACCGTGTCAAATCCGCGCAGCCGCCACCCCACCACGCGCATGCCCTTGCGCTTCAGCGCCCTGGCCATGGGCCAGAACTTAATGCCCCGCGGCGCCCGGAACAGTCGCGGGCGCAGTCCCGTTTCATGCGTGATCACCCGATTGGTACGCGCCAGTTGAGAATGCCAATAGCGCTGGCCCAGTGTGAAACCCAGCGCCGTATGATCATAAGAATGGTTGCCCACGGTGTGGCCCTCTTCCACAATCCGGCGCGCCAGCTTTGGATATTTGCGAACGTTCTGCCCTATTAAAAAAAATGTCGCCTGCGCGTGGTGCTCCGCCAGTATGTCCAAAATCCGCGCCGTAAACGGTTCCGTGGGCCCATCATCAAATGTCAGCGCCACCGCGTTAACCACCGGCAACCGGCGTATCACCGGAATAAACGTCTGGCTGCCCGGCGCCAGCACCGACCACGCCGCATACCCCGCCCCCACGCACCCCGCCGCCCCGGCGGCATAAGGCCAGCCGGAATGAAAAAAATCGCTCATGAAAAACGGTAATCCTACGGGTAAAAAAATCGCCGTTGCCCGCCCCTGCGTACGCGCGAAAGAACGAATTCCGCCAACCGACGCCCGCCGCGCTGCAAAAACGCACGCACGGCAATCGTCCCATAACCCAGTAGTCTATGAAATTCCCACACGATGGGCAAACGCGGCGGGCGATGGTGGGCGGGCTTCCAGCCCGCCGCAGTCGTGTCTACCCCAAAATTTGATCCCAAGTAGCAGGCGGGCGCGATTCGGCGGCCAGGATGGCCACCCCCCATTTGTACCTGTTAAAATAAAAAAGCCGGGGCGGTTCTATGAACCGCGCCCGGCTTGGGATTCTTAGGCGTTGCGCTGCGCCGCAGCGGCGTGCGCAAACGCTAATAAGTTAACCTCAGGCAACCGTTGGCCGGGCCAGCTTGCGCCGCGCCGCCAGGCCGATTAGGCCCAGGGGGATCAGCATGAGGCTGGCGGGTTCCGGAACCACTGGCGGCGGCCCGCCGGTGTTGACTTCATTGAAGCCGTTGTCAACAAAGCTGATGGTGGCCGTAGCGGGATTTGCGCTGGTGTTGCTGGGCGTGGCGGTGACCAGGATATCCTTGGTCAACAGCAGATCGGTGTAGTTGCCGTTGAGCTTCAGCGTGGTGGCGCTGATGTTGGTGATCCCGGTCGAAATATTTCCCTGGTAAACGGTCAACTGGCCCAGGTTGGCGCCGGTGGTGGCATCCTGCACGGTTTCAGTCACCGTGGCAAAGGCGTTGCCGCCGGTGTTGTTGATCGTGGCGCCGTTAAAGTCCAGGTAAACGCTGTTGATCGCCATGTTGGTTGCGGCCAGATGGGCCTGATAGCCAATGATGCTATCCACAGATCCACTGGACGAGGTCCAATTGGCGGAAAAGCGCACGCCGGTATTGCTGGAGCCGCCCGCGTTCGTGCCATTCACAGTAGACACCGTAATGGCCGAATCGGATGGCGCGTAGCCGCCGGGATTGCTGTAGGTGAAATTGTTGAAGGTAAAGCTGCCGGAAGCCAGCGAACCGGAGCCTTGGGAACCATCCAACTGCGCCAGCGTGGTGGCGCTGGCGGTGGTGGCCAGGGCGAGCACCATGGCGCCCAGCGCCAGGCTCGCGGAATACTTGATCATGTTTTTCATAAGGAACTCCAAAAGTTAAGGTACAGTCATTTTCTCCAATGTGTGTTCATGGCCGTGGCGTTTGCCAATGACCCGGGCCGGCGCCCATGACGCACCGATCCAGCACATTTAACTCCATCGTCCTCGCTTTCTGCTCAAGGCAAAGTGATCGCAAGAGAACGGCCTCCATGGCGTTATTTCCTATTCGCATGGGCTGGCCGCAAGCGGCTGCCAGCGTGATTCCTTACTCATGTAAAGTGCGGCATGCGGACATGTTTTTGGCAGCGATAAACGCGCCCAACGCCCGCGAACGCATGCAGCATTATGACGTATGTCATCCCCTTTGGCAAGCCTAAAATCCAGCATTTTGGAGGCACGTCCTATAACCATGTGTCGCACGCCGAAAGCCCCGCGCAGACCCCCCAAATTGACGGGGTTGCTTTTCGATTCCCCTGCGGTCACACTTATGCGCATCCATATGGCCGGCGGCGCGGCGGCGGCTTTGTAGGACGATGGAAGTTTCTTAATATGCGGTTTTCGGGATAGTCGCGGCATGTTACGCTGCGGGAGTTTGGCCATGTCACTCTTTGAAATCGCTGAGGTGCGCACATTGCTCGGTTCGCTGCACCGCATGCATGCCTGCGTGGATATGAAATCCTTTGCGGACCGCGTGATGCATGTTGCGGCGGACACGGCCGGCGGCAATTCCCAGTTTTTTTACCGGTGGGAAAATAGCGCCCCCGCCCGGAAAGCCAGAGCGCCTGCGAATTTCCGCAGGCAGCCTGCCCGCGGACTCGCGGCCACCACACAGCGTGCGGCTGTTGGAAGGCTATGGCGCGGACCATCCACTGGTGGCCCATTTTCGCTTGTTTCCCACATCGCCACCGGTGTCCATTTCAGATCTGTGTACGGAAACCACTTTCCGCGCTTCGCGCCTGTGTACGGAGCACTTTGCCCCATTAAATATTCAAGACCAGGTGGCGGCCTGCCTCTCCGGACCCGAACCGCTGGTGCTGGCCGGGGCGCACCACGGCAAATGGGGGATTGGCAAAAAACGCTCCGAGCGACTGGGCGTGGCGCTGCCGCAGATGACGCTGGCCTACGCGCGGCTGACCATGGTTGGCGGCGGTGCATCGGAAATCTCCGCGCTGTCCGGCCACGCCTTGAGGCCGCGACATAAGCAAGTGCTGGCACTGGTGCTGGAAGGCATGAGAACAACGGAAATCGCGGCATCGCTGGGCATCAGTCCATTTACGGTGCGCGATTATTTGGCGGAATTGTACGAAGCGTTTGGCGTTTCCGGCCGGCCCCAGCTCATGGCCCGCCATATGCGGCGCAACGGTTCGCGATTTCCGTGATCCTTACTGAAGCTTAGTTTGTTACATGCGATTGGTCGGTTCAGCCTGCCGCGATGCAGAGAAGGAATTTGGAGAAAGGAAGGGCTTTATGTTGCCAGTCAATGGACAGGACGTCGGGAATTTATTCCAGGCGCTTGGGAATATCGTTGTTTGCCCGGCGGGCCGGGCGCTCCATGAGCAGGTGATCAACGTACTGCGTACGGTATTCGGGTGTGACGCCGTGTCGTGCGAGCGCTGGGGCCGTCGTGGGGCCAGGCCCGCCGATGGCGCCGTCGCGACGTCGGCCCCTGCCGCAACGGCGACGGTGCTTGAACTCATGCGGCCTCGCCACAGTTTGCTGGCCGGTGGCAACTTACCACTGCTCACGCCACTCTTGCTTTCGGCCTGCATGACCCAACAGGAACTTTTAGGGAGCCGCTTGTACCGCAAACATCTGCGGCCGACGGGGGCTTTGGATCACATGCTGAGCATCTTGGCGGGCCCGGCGCCGCTGGTGGTGGTGGGCGTGCATCGGGCCGGGTGGGGATTTTCCAAAGACGAACAGGAAGACATGAGATCGGTCGTCCCGAATTTTGCCACGGCGTTTACGCGCATTTTGCGCCTGGAAGATTCGGACCGCGCGGCGGACCCGGCGCCGCCGGCGGCGGGCGCTGCCGGCGACGATGAAATATGCATATCAACAGATTTCCACGGCCGTATTACTCGCTGTAGCGATGAGGGCCGCGCCTTACTATGCCGATATTTCCCCGCCCAACGCGACCCCGCTGCGCTGCCGCTGCCCCTGATGGGCGTATTGAGCGCCGGGCCAACCCATACCTACCAGCAGGTGGAATTTCCCGGAAGTGCAAGCACGCTGCGCATGCGGGTGGAAGTTCAGGTTCAGAACCAGGCTAAGAACCAGGTTCCGCCACAGGCTCAGCGGTCGACGCCAACAGCCCTGCTGTTTTTCAAGGAGTGTGCTCAAACAGCGCTGCATTCACGCGAGATCATTGGACTGCCGCCCCGCTTGCAGGAAACGCTGGACTGGCTGGGTTCCGGAGAAAGCATCAAAGCCATTTCGACGCGGCTGCAGGTTAGCGAACATACGGTGCGAAGCTACGTTCGCACGCTGTACCAGCGGCTGGGGGTGTCAAACCGCGGCGAGCTGCTGGCTCGGTATGTTAATCATTAGCATTGTCAAACAAGTGTTCAACGAATGCTCGCCAACAGGCAAGGCGCCTGAACGCGCCGCGAAAAATCGCAGTACAGCTTTCCAAACGATGGGAACAACGCAACCCCATGTTTGAAACCGGCGGCCTCCCGTCGCTCCGCCAAGGCGCGGTGCGCCTTCTGGCGTCAGCGGCGGGCATGGGCGTACAATGTGGCCCATGTACATTGCCATTTATTGTGTGCTGACGTTCATCAGCCTAATTGCCGTGCTCTTAAACCTTTGGGGATTGCCCGGCAATTGGGTCGTTTTGCTTGTGGCCTTGATTTTGAGTTGGTATCACCAATGGACGCATCCGGGCGTGCTGGCGTTGGTCGTTTTTGCGTTAATCATTTTGGGAGGCGACATCGGTGAAATCATGGCCAGCGCCGCGGGCGCCAAGAAATTTGGCGCCGGGAAAATGGCCACCTGGGCGGCGATGTTGGGCGGCATTATCGGCGCCTTTATCGGCGTGCCGGTGCCGATCTTCGGTTCCATCCTGGGCGCACTGGCCGGGGCATTCATCGGTGCTTTGCTCTGCGAATTGTGGCGCACGCGTTCAGTAGGGAAAGGCACATGGGCGGCGGTGGGCGCCGCGTTGGGACGAATGGTGGGCCTGTCAGTCCGCATGGTCTGCGGATTGGTGGTTTGGCTGGCGGTGCTGTTCGCCGCACGGCCGTAAAAATGCGACACAGACATCAGCGGGCGTTTTCAAAGGCTTGCAGAATGCTCAATTGGCGCGGTCATCCCCTTTCCGCCACATGCAGTTATTGCCTGCAGCCCGCTTCGGATTTTTTTCTTGACCCTGCCACAACCGCCTCTTAGAGTACCACAGAGATGAACAGTTCTGCTGGGGCGCAAAGCCAGTGGGAGGTTTCGCCAGCGCCTAAGCCATTGCCGGAGGAAAGTCATGAACATCGAACGCTCCGCCTTTCGGGCACGCATGGTGCTGTTGGCCGCGGCAATCATTGGCATCTTGGTCTTAATCACCGGAACCATTCTGCTGATTATCACCTGCCAGCAGTTGCCGGCAGCCAACAATTTGGCCCTGAACCTGTACTACTGCGGCAGCGCGCTGGCGATCATGGGCTGGGGCGCGTTTGTCATGGTGCTCGCGGCTGTGTTCTATCCGCTGACCACCATTGCCTTTCGCCGCGCTATTTCCGCCAATTGGCACTTTGAACAACTCCGCGGCAGCTTGGAAAATCAGCGCATTGTGCTGGAAACTGTGCGCGACAGCGTGTCTGTTTCTGACGCCGCCAAACAGATTGCCTTCCGCCACAAAGACCGCGATGCCCTGCGGCATGCCATCCGGGAAGATTTGGACAAGAATGATTACGATGGCGCCATTTACCTGGTCAACGCCATGGACCGCACCTTTGGCTACCACGAAGAAGCCGCCGCCCTGCGGCGCGAAATTGACAATGCCAAGCGCGGCTACATTGACAATCAGGTGCGCGAATCGCTGGACGTCATCGACCACAGCATTTCCACGCGCGACTGGCCGGCGGCCGTGCGCAACACCGAGCTCTTGCTGAAACGCTATCCCTACCGGCCCGAAGTGCAGCGCATGCCGGAGCGAATCAACACCGCCCGCGATTCGCACAAGCGCGAACTGTTAAAGCAGTGGACCGATGCCGCCGCGCGGGATGATGTTGACCGCAGCATTGAACTGCTGCGGCAGCTCGACCAGTACCTAACGCCCGGCGAAGCCGAGGCCTACAAAGACACCGCCCGCGATGTTTTCAAGAAACGGTTGCAGCAACTTAGCGTGCAATTTTCGCTGCATTCGCATGATAAGAATTGGAGCGAGGCGGTGCGCGTGGGCAGGCAGATCACCGATGAATTTCCCAATTCGCGCATCGCCACCGAAGTGCGCGGACTGATGCCCATTCTTCAGGAAAATCTTAACAAGGGCGCCCAGGCCACCCCCGTGGTTAATATGCCCGCCGTGGCCGTGGCCGGCGCCCCGGCAGGCGCCGGCGGCACGAACAACAACAGCGCCCCCGGCAGCGCGCCGGCTCAGGAACAGGCCGTCGGCGCCCGGTGAAAGGGCGGCAAGCAACCGCCCCCAAGGCAGCCGCCCTCCATAACTGTCGTGGTCATTGCGGTGGTGCAACGTATGTCCATAAGATTAGACCATCTGCCGCCCAAATGGAACTGCGAGCAACTTGACCTGTTGGTCGACCGACAGGTCGTGATCGAAACCAACGTCCGTCCGGAAGACGGGGAAATGCCACAGAGCACCCAGAGGTCACAGAGAGATACGATTGACCCCATCAATCAACATTGCGCCAATTGATAATTCAGCGGTCCTTCGGTTAAAAAAGGGGCAGCCATCGTGGCCCCCCGGTCCTTCGGCCGGCCCCAACGAAAACCAACGGCCGCGCGCCGCCTCACCGCACCTTCCACTGTAAAATACCGCCGGATTTACCATCACGCAGCCGCACCACAATGCGCAACGCCTTGGTGGTCACCGGGCTGAAATTTACCGTGTTGTATTGGTTGCGCTTAATTCCGTAACTATTCGTGGCCCGCACCGGTTTCCAGGCGCCGCCCTGCCGATACATCAGCCGCCATTTCTGCGGTACGCGACAGCCACCAATGCCAGTGTCATCATACCAGAATACCTTGACTTGATGCACAGTTTTTGGCGCGCCAAACGAGTATTGCGCCCATTCGCGGGTGCCCAGGTGCGGCCACCAGGTGAAGCGCGTGATCTGCGCGGCCGAAAGTTTGGGCGTCACGCCGTCTTCCATGGCCCGCAAACTGTCTGCCGGGTATTTCCACGAAGCCGAAGCCACATAATGGTGGGCCTTGGGGATCACGCGTTTGGGCCAGTGGTGGGCCTTGGGACCATGCCCGATCACCGGGAACGCCGAAATGCGCAGCCGCGCGGCGCCCAAAGGAATTAATACGATTCTCTGCGCGGGTTGATGTGAAATCACCGGGCTGGGATGCAAATTGCCCACCATGTGCAAACTGTTCATCGTCCAGTTCGGAATTCGCCGCCCCGTGCCAACCAGTTCAATGGGCGCCGTGCTGGGCGTGAACGGCTGCTTGGCCAGCGGCCCCTTCTTACGCACCACATTGAACGACGCCGCCGGATCGGCTGAATCCAGCACCAAGCCATAATTCCATGGCGTGGTGGGAACCACCTTCCAATGCGGGAAGCCCTTGGGGCTGGATCCACCATGCGGATGATACTTGATCCATTTTTCCCCAATGTCCAGCGAGAACCACAGCGGCCCATACGCCACGGACGCCGAATTGTCGTTGCCCTTCCACCGCTTCACCATGATGTGCATCGGCAGGCGCAGATTCACCCGGTCGCCGTTTTTCCAGGTGCGGTCAATGCGGAAATAACTTTCCGGCTTCGCGGCCGCGTGCATCAGCAGGCCGTTGACCGCGACGGTGGCCCCTTTGCACCAGCGCGGCACGCGCAAATACAGTGGAAATTTCACGGGTTTGGCGGCCCGCACGGTCAGACGAACGCGACTGCTGAAGGGATAGTCTGTTTGCTCTTTAATATGAATTGTTTCGCCGCGGCCCGCCTTGGCCGAAAGCGTGCAGGCATTGTACATGTCCGCCACCAGGCCGTTGTCTCCCGAGGCCATCCAGAGAGAGTTGTTATAATACGGCCAGCCCTGGCTGAAATTGTGCTGACAGCAACGGTAAACGCCGCCCGGGCTGTAGGAAAACATGGTTCCGGAATCATCAATATCGGGCGCGCGGTTGTTGGGCCCCAGCTGAATCTGATTGGGCGCGGTGAGATAATGCAGCGCCTTGAGGTTGGGCGACGTGGCAGAGGGCAGCATGTTAAACGCCAAATCTTCACAACGGTCCGCCCAGTCGCCCCGGCCCGTGACCTGCGTGAGCACCTCATCGCTGAGCATGTTTTCAACGATGGCGCACGTCTCAATGCCCTGCCTTGGCCCAACGTAACCAGGCCGCGCATTTTCATCTGCGCCATAGCCGCCGCCGGGAACCTGCCCGTATTCATTGTGCATCATGTGGTAATCACGGCTGGTATCTTCGAGAAACTTCAACACATGGGATTGCATGTAATATTCGGCCGGCTCGCGGAATCCTTCGCCAAAGTTTACGCCGTGGAGCGATGCGATGCCCGCGGCCCAGTCGGCTGAATTCTTGTTTATTTTTTGGCCCAATTTCAAGAGCCACTTTTTGCCGGTTCGGTTATAATACCAATATACGACGTCCAGTTCCTCGCTCCAGCGGGTGTCCCCCCACCCCATGCCAAACGCCTTTCCCGGGACCTTGTTCAACTGCCACTTGAAATAATGCTTGAAGAGTCGCAGCACCCGCGGGTCATGGCTATATTCATAGTATGAGCGCAGCACTTCCAGCATGGGCATCTGCGGCCACATGTCCGGCAGTTTGTTGTTAAATTCCCGGCGGGTGCTGGCCGGGCCGAAAAAGCCGCTGGGGCGCTCGGTGAGGAATACGCCGTTGATCCACTTTTTGGTTTCCTTCAGGATGCGCTGGTTGTGCAGAATGTAGCCTAAGTCGCCGAAGCCGCGCAGCCAATACGGCACTTCCTCCCAGCCGGGCCCTTTGCCGCGCGGCGTTACCCAGCCGTCGCCCTTGTACACCAGCCAAGGGGAATAGGAGGGCATCTGATACAGATGGCCGGTTAAACCATGGGCCTCAAGCTCCAGCATGTGATGCAGC